>NZ_JAKUHE010000028.1:0-45178 GCF_022664315.1 Bacillus cereus group sp. BfR-BA-01309 | reverse complement strand
CTTTTCCTAGTACTGTTACTTTTTCTCCATTTTTTAAGTTTCCTAGAACCGAGCTACTTGTATTCGCCGCACTTCTTACTCGTAAGCTTGTTGCATTGATTGTTCCTACTTCTTGTGCTCCATTTTTGATTGTTGGTTGCAGTTGCTTTTGGCCAGAAGTGTCAGGTGTTTGAATTGCATCTCCAAATTTTAAAAACTCTAAAGATACATATCCCTCTTTTCCTTTATATTCAATCTTTGCCCAGCCGTTCGCTTTTCCTAATACCGTTACTTTTTCATTTTTTTGAACATAGCCAATCATTGAACTACCTAGAGCTGGACTATTACGTACATTCAAACGAGTTGCCGTAACAATTCCCTCTTCTTTTTGTCCATTATTAATCGTTAATTGTTGTTTTTGTTCAACGTTTGGATTTCCATTCGAAAATCCTAAAAATTGTAATGTGACGTATCCCTCTTTTCCATCATGAGAAATTTTAGCCCATTCTTTTTCCTTACTTAAAACTTGTACATTTGTTCCCTTTTTTACTGTTCCTATAACTTTCCCTTGAGTTGTAGGTTGTTCACGTATATTTAAATTTGTTGCATTTACTGTCGCTAAATTATCACTTTCTGCAAAGGCATGCGTCGAAATAAAAGATGTTGCTGTCGCTAGAAATGTACCTGTTATTATTTGTTTTGTTGTTTGTTTCATAATTTTTTATAAGAATATAAGAAATCCTATATTCTTCAGCCCTCCCTTTTTTATTCTTCTTACTATTAATCTTAACATATCATTCCGAAATATTTATTTTGAATATCTAAATATAACCATAAAATTTATGAACATCTTATCTATATAGTTTTTTGCATAAAACTATATCTCCTATGAAATATTACAAAGGGATGTATTTTAGATGGAATATTAATTTCTTAGGAGGAAAACAATGACGAAAATCTTCATTTTAGCATCAACACTCTCTTTATCTTTTTTTAGCGGTTTAAATATCGGTAATGCAGCAACGGAAAACTTCTCTCCAGCAACAAACGCAATTGTACAAAATAACGATCATTTAGCAGAAGGCAACTCAAAAGATAATAATAAACCACCAGGAAACAATGGTTCTCAGGACGATAGTGGTTCTGGCGGCAATGGCTCGGGCGGTAACGGTTCTGGTGGCAGTGGTTCCGGTGATAACGGCTCTGGCGGCAACGGTTCTGGTGGCAATGGCTCCGGTGGCAGTGGTTCTGGTGGTAACGGTTCTGGTGGCAATAGCTCTCAAGGTGGTAACCGTGTTAAAGGCGATAACAGTTCTCAAGGTGGCAACGGCTCTCAAGGTGGCAACCGCGTTAAAGGCGATAGCAGCTCTCAGGGGGGCAACGGTTCTCAAGGTGGCAACCGCGTTAAAGGCGATAGCAGCTCTCAGGGGGGCAACGGTTCTCAAGGTGGCAATGTAAAAGATAATGAGAAAAAACAAGGCGATAAGTTACCTAATACGGCAACACATTATCCTGCATCTATTTTAATGGGACTTTCAACATTCCTAATCGGTATGTTACTATTTATTCGCCGTAAAAATGCAAAATAAAACACATCCTTCCATCTAAAACATACATGAAACAAATTGTAAAACAAAAAAGGACTTTGGATTGCATTTTATTATGCAGCCCAAAGTCCTTTTCATCCTCTATCAAAAAGCGCATTAATACGCTTTTCCCCAATACACCATTTGTTTAGCTTCTTTCCCACAACAAATACATTCATCAGCTACATGCTCTTGCTCAAAAGGCATACAACGTGAAGATACTCCAACCTCTTCTTTTAGTTTCTCTTCACAAGCTAATTCTCCGCACCACATTGCCTTAATAAATCCTTGCTTTTCATCCGCTATTTTTTTCATCTTTTCGAAATTCGTCGCACTATACGTATTCTCATCGCGAAATACTTTTGCCTTATTAAATAAAGAATTATGAATTTCCTCAAGTAATGCTGGAATACGTTCTTCTAATTGATCCATTGATATAAATTCTTTTTCTTTCGTATCTCTTCTTACAAGTACGACTTGATTCTTTTCAATATCTTTAGGGCCAACTTCTAATCGAATTGGAATGCCCTTCATTTCATACTCATTAAATTTCCAGCCTGGTGTTTTATTACTAGCATCTATTTTTACTCGTGCAACCTTTTGAATATGTTCTTGTAACTCTGTTGCTTTCGCTAAAACTCCTTCTTTATGCTGAGCAATTGGTACAATAACAACTTGCACTGGCGCGACTTTAGGAGGCATTACAAGCCCATTATTATCACTATGAACCATAATAAGTCCACCTATCATTCTTGTTGATACACCCCAAGATGTTTGGTGTACATATTGCCACTTACCGTTACGATCTAAAAACTTAATATCAAATGCTTCAGAAAAATTCGTTCCAAAGTTATGAGATGTTCCTGTTTGAAGTGCTTTCCCATCATGCATTAAGCTTTCAATCGTATAAGTCGCCTTTGCTCCCGCAAATTTTTCTTTCTCTGTTTTTTGTCCTTTAATTACTGGTATCGCTAAGTAGTCTTCACAGAAAGAAGCATATAGATTTAAAATATGTAACGTTTCAGCTTGAGATTCTTCTGCTGTTTCATGAATTGTATGACCCTCTTGCCATAAGAATTCAGTTGTACGAAGGAATGGTCGCGTCGTTTTCTCCCAACGAACTACTGAACACCACTGATTATATAGCTTTGGCAAATCATTATAGGATTGCACAATTTTTGAAAAATGTTCACAGAATAAAGTTTCAGATGTAGGGCGTACACAAAGTCTCTCCGCTAATTTTTCATCCCCGCCATGTGTCACCCATGCTACTTCAGGAGCAAACCCTTCTACATGATCCTTCTCTTTTTGTAATAAACTCTCTGGGATAAACATTGGCATATACACATTTTCATGACCAGTTGCTTTTAACTTCTCATCCATAACTTTCTGCATATTTTCCCATAAGGCATAACCGTACGGACGTAGAATCATACATCCTTTTACACTTGAATAATCAACAAGTTCTGCTTTTTTTACAATATCTGTGTACCACTGTGCAAAATCCTCTTCCATCTTCGTAATCGCTTGTACTTGTTCTTTTGCCATAGTCAGTCTTCCTCCTTTTGAAAATACAAAAAAGCCCGCGTCCCTAAATAGGGACCGAGCTTTGCCGGCGTTACCACCCTGATTCATGCACAAAAATTGCGCATGCTCTCTTTTTGATAACGGGAAATTCCCGCTGCATATGCAGAACGCAAAGGTAGGTTCCATATCGCCTTTTTAAGAATCTTTCAGTCTGCTGGATTCTCTCTCTGCTAAAAAGGTTGAACATGTACTAGTCCTTTTTCATCGTTATAACGAAATAAATTTGTTGATTATCATAATACAAATTCTTTTTTAAAACAATAGCTAATTTTCTCATTTTTATATATTCTTTTCGTTTTTTGCAGTTTTATACGTAGCTTTTTCTCGTGATTTTTAAAAGTTGATGTGCAATCATACCGATAAGTGTACCAAGTAGAACGAAGAAACCAATAAATCCATATCCCATTCCTTCCCATCCACCAATCACCATCATTGTAACCGGAAAGGATGCTAAGCAAAGAAGTATTAAACTAAGTGCAAATATAATATCGAATTGTTTGTTTGGAAACCGTTTCTTTAGTAAATACGAAATAGCAAATACAAGGATAATCGTAATTCCGCCAATGATATAAAAGATACTAAATCCATCTAGCCAATCCACAGTATTCCCTCCTTCCATTCATTCCCTTATACTCAATTATATGTTTAACTTTTCTGAAAATAAATAATAAATTTTCACCTAGAAATATATTTTTATCACTAGGTATTAATAGTAATATATAAGAATAGGTTTTATATAATCAGGAGGGAACTTTATGGATAAAGCATTAACAAACCACGTCATTATTTTATCTTTCGATTGCTTATCAGCTTTAGATTTTCCTATATTACAACAGCTTCCTAATTTCCAAACATTAATAAACAAGGGCGCGATGGCGAGAAAAGTGGAACCTATTTATCCTTCTGTAACATACCCAAGTCACTCAACAATCGTTACTGGAAACTACCCTAATAAACATGGCGTAGTTAGCAATACGTTACTTCAACCTGGACGCAAGTCACCAGATTGGCATTGGTACCGAAAATCCATTAAAGGAACAACGTTATACGATGAAGCACGTAAAGCAAATTTAACGACAGCTGCCCTTCTATGGCCTGTTACCGGCAGAGCAAATATTGATTACAATTTACCTGAAATTTTTCCAAATAGACCGTGGCAAAATCAAATTTTAGTTTCATTATTTAGCGGTAGCCCGCTATATCAATTAGATTTGAATCAGCGTTTTGGTCATATAAGAAATGGCTTATCACAGCCTGAACTCGATGATTTCGTACTTGCTTCTGCTGTGCATACAATTCAGACGAAAAAGCCTAATGTTATGTTTGTACATTTCACCGATTTAGACACCCAAAGACACTATTACGGCTTTGAATCCAAAGAAACAATAGCTGCAATTCATAGACATGATGAACGGCTAGGGAAAATTATTCAAGCTTTAAAAAACAGTGATCTATACGAAGAGAGTACAATTATCGCTCTTGGTGATCATAGCGCTTTAAGTGAAAACAAAGCCATTCAATTAAATGTACTATTTCATCAAAAAGGGCTTATATCTATAAACTCAAAAGGAAAATTAATAGACTGGAAGGTCTATTGCCAAAGTTGCGACGGCTCTGCCTATGTATATGTGAAAGACAAAAATGATACAGATACCATTCGAAAAGTACAACTACTACTTGAAGAATTACTTCAAAATAAACGAAACGGTATTGAATTTATACTACATGATGAAGCTGCAAAAGACTGCGGTGCAGATGGTAATTGTTTATTTATGTTGGAAGCACAAGAAGGCTATTATTTCACTGAAAACTATACAGGCGATTTTATAAAAGAAATTACCGAAAAAGATGTTATGCCTAGTAAAAAATATACATTTGGTACGCATGGATACTCTCCAACAAAACCTAACTATGAAACAATTTTCATCGCTGCTGGGAAAGGGATAAAAAGCGGTGTTACCATCCCGTATATGAGACTTATTGATGAAGGTCCGACTATCGCTAGGCTACTCGGTTTACACTTAGGTGAAACAGACGGATCAATTGTAGAGGATTTACTTCAATTGTAAAGAACTGTGTATATATGTAAAAGTTATGTAAAAATCATCACTGTTTCTCTTTTTATAATTTTTATTTTTGTACACTGTTAGTAGAACAAATTTAAGGGGGAACATTATATGAAAAAAATGTCCAGACAAGAAAAAAGCTGGATATTATACGATTGGGCGAACTCGGTATATTCGCTCGTCATTACAACTGCATTATTCCCAATTTACTTTAAGGCAGCTGCAAAAGAAGCTGGACTATCTGGTGCAACTTCAACAGCATATTGGGGATATGCAAACTCGTTCGCTACACTTTTAATTTCTATACTTGCTCCTATTCTCGGCACAGTTGCTGATTATAAAGGGTTTAAAAAACGATTTTTCACATTCTTCTTCGGACTCGGCATCGTATTTACAAGTATGCTAGCAGTCGTCCCAACATCTCAGTGGTACTTATTACTAGGCTGCTATATGCTAGCACTAATCGGTTTTGCGGGAGCAAACATTTTTTATGATGCATTTTTAGTAGATGTTACCTCTAAAGATAGAATGGACCGAATTTCTACAAGAGGCTTTGCATTAGGCTATATTGGGAGCACCATTCCTTTTATCGGTTGTATCGCTCTTATTATTCTTGCTCAAAAAGGAACTATCCCTTTATCAGTCGGCATTGCTAGTCAAATTTCATTCGCGATAACAGCTCTTTGGTGGGGATTGTTTACAATTCCAATGCTAAAAAACGTAGAGCAAACGCACTATATTGAACGCGATCCAAGACCAATTGCAATGAGCTTCAAACGCCTTGCTGATACTTTTAAAAATATTAAAGAATATAAAACAGTCTTTATGTTCCTAATCGCCTATTTCTTCTACATTGACGGGGTCGATACAATTATTACTATGTCTACCGCTTACGGAACAGATCTCGGTATTAGTGCAACGAATCTATTAATCATCTTATTTGTCACACAAATTGTAGCTTGTCCATTCGCTTTATTATACGGAAAATTATCAGAAACATTTACAGGGAAAAAAATGCTATATGTCGGTATTATTATTTATATTATTATCTGCACATATGCTTATTTCTTAAAAACGACACTCGATTTCTGGATTTTAGCAATGTTAGTTGCCACTTCTCAAGGTGGTATTCAAGCACTTAGTCGTTCCTATTTTGCAAAACTAGTACCTAAAGAATCTGCAAATGAATTCTTCGGATTTTATAATATATTTGGCAAGTTTGCAGCGATTATGGGTCCCGTATTAGTCGGTGTTACGACGCAATTAACGGGAAAAACAAACGCTGGTGTCCTTAGTATTATTGTACTGTTCATTATCGGTGGATTTTTATTAACTAGAGTTCCTGAAAATGGTACATCCGTTACACCACCTAGTCCAAAAACGAAAACGCTATAAGAAAAAGATCCTCTTCATATGAGAAGAGGATCTTTTTCTTATTTTATCGATAACGTCTTACAATTAAAAATTCTACAGCCGGCTTTACAACTATCGCAGCGCATAACGCAAACAAAAGCGGTATGTTATGAAAATCAATCCATTTATTAAAACCTACCGATGCGAAAAACAAACCAAAAATTAATACAACAAGTACATAATACGTAACATTTGCACTTGTTTTTAATACATGCTTTTCTACATCTTCTTTCTCCTCCGTTGCCCCTTCCACATTATGCGATGCCAAACTTTTAAACATATAATGTAATGCGATGCTACAAATAAATAGTGCATACCAGTTTACTTGAAGTTCAATTAACCAATAATAAAGTGCAAACACTAACGTACTTATAGCCACTAATGTCGTAACTACAAGGCTTATTTTCTCTTTCCCCAACAACTATTCCCCCTACAGCTTGTACAAAAATAGTTTATCAACAGTTGTTCCTAATACTTCAGCTAAACGGAATGCTAACGCTAAGCTTGGATCATATTTATTATTCTCAATTGCATTTATCGTCTGTCTCGAAACTTTACACTTATCAGCTAATGCACCTTGTGAAATATTGTTTTCAGTGCGTAATTCATAAATTTGATTTTTCACATCTTTTCTCCTAACATGTAAAATCGTTTTTACAACATTAGTATATAGTCGGTACATTTCATTGTCAAAAGACTGCCACGAGAAAAGGGAGTAATTCTGCTCCCTTACAATGGTTATTTCGAGGCTAACGAATTTGTTAGTTCCTCTTTATTAGCGACATCTTCTTTATTTATTTGCATGCGTAGAACTGGCCCTATCGCAAATAAAATAAGTGCCATTGCTATACAAAATACAGTAACTAGTGAGGTCATCTCCTTCAATCCTCCAGCTAGTGAAGTTCCGATTAACATCGCCCCCATAAACAGTGGCAAAATTGTTCCATTTACTCTTCCAATCATATTTTCTGGTACAAGTTGAATCATAAGCGTACCGACAACGATATTAACACAAGCTAAACAAATACCTGTGCCAAATCTCATGAAACTAGTAATCCAAAATGATGTAGATAGCCCTTCTACTAAAAATGACATCGCTAATATGCTCATACCGAATACAAACATCTTTTTCGGATTCACTTTTGAAGCGAAAACTGCAGCAACAATCCCACCGACTAACATACCGATTCCATCAGCTGCGGCTAAATATTGAACTGCTTCTTTTTCCATTCCAAGTCGTTCTATTACAAGAAACACTTCTAATGGATTTGTTAGTCCAACAGCTAAGCCCATAATGGTGAAAGTGATCGTAATCATACGTAAATTTTTCGTATGAAGAACATATTTCCAACCCTCTTTTATATCATTTTTCAATGAATCTCTCGCCACTTGCTCTTGTTCCACCCATTTTGGTAAAAACGAAAGAGCAATAGCAGATAACAAAAATAAAATGATTAAGCTATATAGTGACGTAAATAAACCAAGTTGTGTGTACACAAGCGATCCTACTACTGGTCCAAAAATCAGAAATAATGACTGTAATGTTTGGTTAAATGCAATCGCATTTGCTACCTGTTCTTCTTTTACATAGCGCTTAAATATACGCGAAGATGATGGCTGAGAAAACTGACCTACAATCGCGGAAATGAGTGTTGCAAAAAATATAGCCTGCCAATAATCTAACTTTAATAACAAGACAATTCCTATAATAGACAGTACGCTTAATACATCTCCAGCAACCATCGTTCTTTTCGGATTCCAGCGATCAGCTAGTGCACCACCGATAAACGAGAAAATAAAAATAGGTGCATATTCCATAACCGATAACAAAGAAACTGAAACTGGATCATTATTCGTTCGCTCCATTATGAAATATAAAAGAGCCATATTTCTGATCCAAATTGCAAATTGTTGTAAAATATCAGATGCCATAACGAGCATAAATGCTCGGTTTTTAAATAAAGCGTTCATTTTCATTCCCCTTTCATAAACCGACCGTTCGGTCTAATTTATTTTGTAAGAAAAGCAACTGACTTATTATTCAGCTGCCATTCCTTTTAACAATACATCTATTGCCTTTTTATAAATACGTTGCAGCTCTTTATAATCTAACTCGTAGTAAAGTACTCCAAGCCCTGATAATAATCCATTCACAATATACATAAGGTCGCGCGTATTATCTTCACGAAACTCTCCAGACTGTATGCCTGCTTCAATTAGTTTCTCAAACATAACATACGATTCTCTAGTTAAAGCCAATAGTTCATCCAAAATCTCTTTACTTACAACTTGGCTCATAGAGAATTCCTCTATTGCATTTGAAATGGGCTGCTGTATGTCCTCGACATGATATTCCGCGAGACCATATAGTTTTTCAGTATTCGTACTATACAACTTCTCTTTTTCATTCCATTTTTCAAGCCAATCATACGTATGCTGTTTCACTACAAATAAAAATAATTCTTCTTTACTTTTAAAGTGATAATAAATGCTTCCTTTACTTCTCTCTGTAATTTCACAAATCTCTTCCATAGATGTAGCTGCATAGCCCTTCTGTGAAAACAGACTTTCTGCTTTATAGGCAATTTCTTTCTTTATCTCTTCTGCGCTTCTTCTCATATTCACACCTCTTTAAACCGACCGTTCAGTCTAATAATAACAAATAAAAAACCTCTATCGCAAGAGGCTATACTCCTTATTTAAGAAAACGTACTTTCAAACCACGTTCGAATCATATGTATGATTCCAATTTTAAATCCTAATTTAACAAGAACTACGCCTCCCGCAGCTAATAAAAATAACACTACTTTCCCCTTGTTTTTCACTTTCAGTTCCCTTTTCATTTCTATTCCCCTTAGTACGTTAAAAATATTAATCAAACGTTTGTTTAAAAAGAAATACGCCCGTTATAGGGCGTATTCTCATCAATCACCGCCGCCTCCGCCACCATCGCAACTGCCCCCGCTATCTCCGCCAAAAGATCCTCCACAATCATGTGATCCCCCATGCGAGCTATCATTATCAGATCCAGCAAAGAAAAATAATGGTGATGAGTTGTTAGATGAATTATGAATGTTATTTTGTTTCGTAAGATTTACCTTCTTTTTGTTTGATCGAACTGCTGTTACGATTGTTCCAACTACAACAAATAATAGTATGACAATAATAAATTCCATATAAAAGCCTCCCTTAATCTTCGAATAATTGAATGGTTCTTTCTAGATTTTCAAGTGAAATGAAGCGCGATTCACGAAGGATCTCTTTTCCATTATAAAATAATAAAACTGTTGGCCCTGTAAATACTGCATATCGCCCCGCAATTTCTTGCATGTCTTGTAGTAATATTTCTACTTTCTCTACGTATTCATAATTCTCTAGTACGCCATTTACTTTTCTTAGCATAACATCACAAACACCACAATTTTCCGTTTTAATAAAGAGCAGCACTAATTGTTGTTCTTCAATATATGTTGCTAATTCTTCGATCGTTTCAAATGTATTCATCTTATCCCTCTTAGCGTAATTTACAAAATACTTTACCTTGATACATACGAAAAGCTGAACTATCTTTAATCTTTCTCTTTTCCATTACCTGCTGAAAACGAAGCGTTTTTGCTGTTAACTCTTCTTTTAATTCTTTTCTCTCTGCTTTATCATAACAGCACGCAATTAAGTCTTCTATTTTTAATATATCTTTTTGTAGTTCCATTTCTGGTGGAATCATACCCGCATTTTTTAAAATTTTATAACTCATTCTAAGTTCTGGAGGTACCATTGAAAGGTCTTCTAATTGTAGTGGTTTTCCTTTTCCCGGAATATGATCAAGGTCTCCATTCCGTATTGCTTGTCGAATTTTTTCTTCAGCAATGTTCAAAAAGACATCCACACCATTCGCTCCTTTACATATTTTTACTATTATTTTACATGATATTTTCTCATCTCGCTACGCTATTACAAATTGACTTCATACAAATTTTTCTCAAATTTAATTACAAGAAGCCTTTTCCCCCCTAATCAATATTTTATTTTCATGTGTAATCTGTATTAGAGCCACTTCATATTGAGAAAGTCTTTCCGCGTCCAATAAAGCGTTTACACCAAATCTTACATTTGCTACGATTTAATCACCCCCAGCTCCCTTGTATAGACTTCGTGATGTCTGATCATTTTTATCAAGCTTTAATACGTCCAGATTCATTTTGGTTTATTGGCGCATGCCTTTAAATATATTTTTTATTTTGAAAGGAGAAATGACTATGAAATCAAAAAAATTCACGTTGCTATTACTATCCCTACTACTCTTCTTACCTCTTTTTCTCACAAACTTTATTACTCCAAATTTCGCATTAGCAGATTCACCAAAGCAAGGTCAAAAAGTTGTTGGGTATTTTCCTTCGTGGGGCATTTACGGACGTAATTATCAAGTTGCAGACATTGATGCATCAAAGCTAACTCATTTAAACTATGCTTTCGCTGATATTTGCTGGAATGGAAAACATGGAAACCCTTCTACTCACCCCGATAATCCAAATAAACAAACGTGGAACTGTAAAGAATCTGGTGTACCACTGCAAAATAAAGAGGTCCCTAATGGCACTCTCGTACTCGGCGAACCATGGGCTGATGTCACAAAATCTTATCCGGGATCGGGTACAACTTGGGAAGATTGTGATAAATATGCCCGCTGCGGAAATTTCGGAGAACTGAAACGATTAAAAGCTAAATACCCTCACTTAAAAACAATTATTTCAGTTGGTGGCTGGACTTGGTCTAACCGTTTTTCTGATATGGCCGCTGATGAAAAAACAAGAAAAGTATTCGCTGAATCTACAGTAGCTTTTCTTCGCGAATATGGATTTGATGGCGTGGATTTAGACTGGGAATACCCGGGTGTTGAAACGATTCCTGGTGGTAGTTATCGTCCTGAAGATAAACAAAACTTCACCCTACTCCTTCAAGATGTTCGAAATGCATTAACAAAAGCTCGTGCAGAAGATGGGAAACAATATTTACTAACAATCGCTTCAGGTGCAAGCCAACGTTATGCCGATCATACAGAACTAAAGAAGATCTCTCAAATACTGGATTGGATTAATATTATGACATATGATTTCCACGGTGGATGGGAAGCCACTTCTAACCATAATGCAGCACTATACAAAGATCCAAATGATCCAGCAGCAGATACGAAATTTTACGTAGATGGTGCGATAGACATTTATACAAATGAAGGGGTTCCAGCAGATAAACTCGTATTAGGTGTGCCTTTTTACGGACGTGGATGGAAAAGTTGCGGAAAAGAAAATAATGGGCAATACCAACCTTGTAAACCAGGTAGTGACGGAAAGCTAGCTTCTAAAGGTACTTGGGATGATTATTCTACCGGTGACACAGGTGTGTACGATTACGGTGATTTAGCAGCTAATTATGTGAATAAAAATGGTTTTGTTCGCGGATGGAACGATGTAGCGAAAGTACCTTATTTATATAATGCGACTACAGGAACGTTTATTAGTTATGATGACAACGAATCTATGAAATATAAAACAGACTATATAAAGACAAAGGGTTTAAGTGGTGCAATGTTTTGGGAACTAAGCGGGGATTGCCGTACAAGTCCAAAATATAGTTGTAGTGGACCAAAATTACTTGATACGTTAGTAAAAGAATTACTTGGTGGACCTATTACTCAAAAAGATACGGAGCCCCCAACAAACGTAAAAAATATTGCTGTTACAAATAAAAATTCAAATTCAGTTCAGTTAAACTGGACTGCATCTACTGATAACGTAGGCGTTACTGAATATGAAATTACTGCCGGAGAAGAAAAATGGAGTACACCAACAAATAGTATTACAATTAAAAACTTAAAACCTAATACAGAATATACGTTTTCAATATTAGCAAAGGATGCTGCTGGGAATAAATCACAGCCTACTTCCATTCTTGTAAAAACAGATGATGCTAACACAACACCTCCTGATGGAAATGGCAATGCTACCTTTTCAGTCACTTCAAATTGGGGAAGTGGTTACAACTTCTCGATTGTAATTAAAAATAGCGGAACGACCCCAATTAAAAACTGGAAATTAGAATTTGATTATAACGGCAATTTAACACAAGTTTGGGATTCTAAAATTAGTAGTAAAATAAATAATCATTACGTAATTACGAATGCAGGATGGAATGGTGAAATTCTTCCTGGTGGGTCTGTTACAATCGGAGGAGCAGGAACAGGGAATCCTACTGAATTTTTAAATGCATCCATTAGCGAAAACTAAACGTAACCTCCATTAATTATTTCACTAAAGTTTGAATTTAGGTTTGAGTGCTCTGGCCTAAATTCAAACTTTTAATTTTATCAAAAATCACGAATATACATTAAGATAACCTATTATAATCATATTTAGTTTTTAATATGAAGTTCATGTGAAGTTCATCTGAACTTTACATGAATTTCCTTCCAGTTCTATTGTCTTCTTATACTAATCACTTTATCCTTTACATATAGGAATTATTTTTCATTCCACTTCACACTATCTATATATACAAAGAAAAGATAGTGGCCTATTAGGGAAAGGCATCTAAATATAAACATAACATAAGAAAAAGCACGCTTATAAGCGCACCATAAGAGTGCTTCTTCATACAATTCTCATGTAAGAGTTCTCGAAAATCATGTTAATCACAAAGAAAAGGCCTTAGCTTATATAAGCTAAGGCCTTTTCTTTGTGATTATTGTTCAGCGTTCCATTCTTCTATATTCCATACTTTTGTAATCCACGCTTCATAGAAAGAAGGCTCATGTGAGACAAGTAAAACTGTTCCTGTATATTGTTGTAACGCTTCCTGCAAAGACTTCTTTGTTTCTATATCCAAATGATTAGTCGGTTCATCTAAAATTAAAACATTGCTTTTCGTTACGATAAGTTCACATAAACGCACTTTCGTTTGTTCTCCGCCGCTTAATAAACGAATAGGTTTTAAAACGTGCTCTTCTTTCAAGCCACACTTTGCTAATGCTTGGCGTACTTCTTTCCTTGTCATATCTGGTCTTTCTGCCCAAACTTTCTCTAATGGTGTTGTTTCTGAAGCAAACTCTTCCTGTGCAAAATAAGCAGGATTTACTCGCTCGCCAACAGAAATTGAACCACTTAGCGGCTTTATTTGGCCTAATAACGTTTTTAACATCGTCGTTTTTCCGATTCCATTATGACCAACAATCGCTATCTTTTCTCCCTTTTTCACTTGTAAATTCAGCTCTGGACATAACGGATCACTATAACCTATCCTTAGTTTCTCAGCCTGCAATATACGACTTACTGGCTCCTCATAAACAGTAAAATCAAAACGGGATCGAGTTACATGATTAACCTTTTCAATCCTTTGCATTTTCTCTAATACTTTCTCTCGACTCTTAGCCTGTTTCGCTTTTCGAATTTTATTTTTTTGAATAAATGTTTCTAACTGAGCAATTTCTTTTTGTTGTTTCGCATGCGCCGATTGTAATTGTTTCCTTTGCAATTGATAACTTTGCACAAATTTTTCATAATTTCCTACGTACCGCTTCACTTTCCGTTCTTCTAGATGATAAATAACATTCGTAATACTGTTCAAAAATACTTCGTCATGTGAAATGATCACATAAGCTTTTTCATACAGTCTCAAATACGATTGCAGCCATTCTATATGAGCTGTATCTAAATAGTTTGTTGGCTCATCTAGCAATAAAACATCAGCTTTTTCTAAAAGGAGCTTCCCAAGTAATAACTTTGTTCGCTGTCCTCCACTTAACTGTGAAACATCCTTTTTCAAGCCAATTTCAAGTAAGCCTAAGCCGATTGCTACTTCTTCAATTTCAGTATGAATTTGATAGAAATTAGAACTTTCCAATATAGTTTGTAATTTTCCATACTTTACTAACAGTTTTTCTATTTCTCCTGCTCCATTCATTTCTTCAGCAATTTTTAACATTTCACACTCAATCGCATACAGATTAGAAAATGCACTTTGTAAGTATCCCTCAATTGTTATTCTTTCTTGTAAATCCATATGCTGCTGTAAAAAACCTATCTTCACATGTGGAAACCATTCAATGTTTCCGTCATCATGTATAAGTTCTCCTGTTAAAATCCTTAACAATGTTGATTTTCCAATTCCATTTTTCCCAACTAACCCAACATGCTCGCCCTTTAATAGTCGAAAACACGCATTATATAAAATGGTTTTCTCACCATACGAATGACTTAAATTTTCTACTGTTAATATACTCATTTTTTTCTCTCCTCTACTTATAGTTCATAAGCTAAATAGAGAGAGCAACAGTATAAAGCCTTATTTAATTGTATATATAAAAAATGGGTAAGGTGAATACACCTTACCCATTACATATTATCGTAAAAAAGGATTAAGGTTCTTTACCTGCTGTCTTCAATTTAGCTTAATCGTTAAAAATGGGCAGACTTCTCCCGCATCAAGCTAAAACCATTTGAAGAACAGTTGATAAAGTCATTTTATCCTTTCACTCCTTTAACATTTGTTATATTAAGAGTATAAACTACTCTGTTATATTCTATTCTCTATTTTTTCTTTTGTTCCTTCTCCGTTTTTTCATTTTCTGCGTAAATTTCTTTATACAACTTTTCTAATGCATATGGACTTGTAAAGATGAGCGTTAACGAATCAACTATTTGCTCTATAGATTTCATCTTTCTCCCCCTATATAAAAAAAGCCTCTTAACAGTAATTATACCAAAAACTGTTAAAAGGCTTTTTCTATTTTTTCATATACGGGGCTAATACTCTCAAAATTTCTTCCTTATCCTTCTTTAACTCAAGTGATGTTAACATATCCATCGTTCTCGGCCTAGTTAATTTCACTTGTACCTCACCAACTATTGAAGCTGGTCTTTGAGATAATATAAATATGCGGTCCGAAAGCAAGATTGCCTCATCTAAGTCATGTGTGACCATAACGATTGTTTGCTTCTCTTGGTGCCAAGAGTTTAAAAGCCAGCTATGTACTTCCATTTTTGTAAAGGCATCTAATTTTCCAAAAGGCTCATCAAGTAGCATAATTGGCTTTTCACATAAATATGTGCGCAGAAAACTAATTCTTTGACGCATACCACCAGACAATTCATCTGGATAATGGTCTGCATATTCATCTAGTTCAAACTGCTTTAATGCTTCCATTCCCTCTGTCAGCCTTTGTTTTTTCGGTTTCCCTTCGATTTCCAATGGAAGAACTATATTTTGCAAAGCTGATCGCCACGGCAGTAATAAATCCTGTTGCGGCATATAACTTACAACATCTTGCTCTTGCATTCGCTTATCGTTATACGTTACATTCCCACTTGTTGGATTTTCAACATTTGCAATCATATTTAATAATGTGCTTTTCCCGCAACCACTTGGACCTACAAAAGAAACGAACTCTCCCTCTCGTATAGAAGCACTAATATTTGCTAATACATTCTTTCCATCGAAAGATTTCACAATATCTTTTATTTGTAATCCGCTCATTTTTCGCTTGGAAGGAACTCATTTGTAAAGGCATCTTTTACATCAATTTTCTTCTTAATTACTTTGTTATCATATAAGAAATTCATGTAATTCGTCCAAACATCTTCCTTCTGTACTCCCCATGCTTTTGCATCATCTTGATACTTCGTGCTTAACCACTTTTGACTTTCTTGTACTAAGTCTTTATTTACATCTGGAACAGCTTTAATTAAAATATCCGCAGCTTCTTTTGGCTCTTTAATTGCAAAATTATACCCTTCTGTCGTTGCACTCATAAACTTTTTCACAAAGTCTTTATCTTGCTTCGTATGTTTTTCACTCGTAATAATAACAGGACTATAGAAATCAAGCGCTGGGTCTAAGTCTTTCACCATAATCGTATTTAACTCTTTTCCTTGGCGCTTCGCTTCAATTCCATCCCATCCGTAATAAATCCATTCAAAGTCTGCATCACGGCCGATTGATTTAAAGAAATCCGTTTGTCCTAAGATGATTTTTTCAACTTTATTAAAATCAGCTTGATGTTTCTCCATAATTGTCTTCAACGTTGCTTCTTCTGCTGGTCCTCCCCAGCCTCCGTAACGTTTACCTTCAAAATCTTTCGGTGAAGTCATGTTATCCTTCTTAAGCGATGCAAAAGCTGAAGTGTTATGCTGAATAATCGCTCCGACAGATACAACAGGAATACCTTCTACACGAGCCAATGTTACATTTTCTTGTGCGCTTATCGCGAAGTCAGCTTTTCCTGAAGCTATCATTTGCTCCGCTGTCACATTATCACCAGGCTGAATAATCTCTACATCTAAGCCTTGCTTTTTATAATAATCTTTCGCTTGCGCTACATATAAGCCAGTATGATTCGTATTTGGAAACCAATCTAATACTACTTTTACTTTTTGATCTTTACTTGCACTATCTTCTTTCTTCGCCGGATTACATCCAGCCACACCTACCGCTAATAAGGCAGCCAACATAACTTTTAAACCTTTTTTCATTTTCTGCCGTCCTTTCTATATATCCATGGTGCTGTTATTCTTGCCATAAACTCCACGATAAAATACAGGCATAATGTCACCATAACAATAATTGCTGCCACACCAAATACTCGAGCTGTTAAAAAGGATTTTGTAGCTCTCGTAAGCATAACTCCTAATCCTTCACTGGCACCGAGCCATTCCCCAATAATCGCTCCCATTACGCTATATGTAACTGCAATTTTTAACCCTGAGAAAAAGTATGGAAGCACTGCTGGAAACTTTACTTTCTGGTAAACTTGCCATTTCGTTGCCTTCATCGTTTGCAACAACTTCAACAGATTTTTATCTACCGTTTGAAAACCTTCTAAAATGCTAAGCGCAATCGGGAAGAAACAAACGAGTATGACCACCATTACTTTCGGTAGCATTCCATATCCAAACCAAATAATAAATAACGGTGCAAGTACAACGATTGGAATCGTTTGCGAAATAACAAGCAACGGATTTATTAAAATACGAAATAAAGGGATAACATCCATAATAATTGCAATACTTGTCCCAATTAAAATCGCAAAAAACAGTCCGATTAGAACCTCTTGTAACGTTTGCATCGTATTCGGTAATAGTAAATCTTTCATTCCAATTAATTCTTGAACAATGGCAGAAGGCTTCGGTAAAATCCACGGTTCAATTTTAAATAATGAAACAGATCCTTCCCATATCGCAATGAGAAGGATAAGCCAAATAGTTGTAATTATTTTAGATTGCTTCTGGTTTTGCATATTCATCACGGTACTTCCAAACCTTTTCATCTATCGTTACACCAGTGCTTGGACGATAATGGATTTTAATAGAAGTAATCACTTCCTCTGCTCCAGCATCTACACAAGCTTGTTGCGCACGTTTAATGACATCAAGAAGTACATCTAATTCTCCTTCCAGCGTTGTTTCCATTGCCCCTACTTCATAACGAACTCCCGATTGTTGCACAACCTCAATTGCTTTATCAACAACAGAATACACATCTTTGTGCTTCGCTTGTGGTACTACTGAAAATGAAATTGTAACTTGTTGTGACATAGTAAAATCCCCCTTATGAAATTAAATTTTAAAACAAGAAAAGGCTTTCCTACTACGTAGGAAAGCCTTGTATGCAAGTTATTATAGAATAACATATGCTACATCACTTTAAGTAACTCCCTACGCTGGCATTATCCAGATCAGGTTGAGGGTCGATGTTTGTTTACATCCTCTCAGCCAATTGGCTCCCCGGTCCTTAATTCGTTTTCATTGTAGCATGATTTATTTTATTGAACAAACAAAAGCGCATATAATCATTTCATTTAACTTTTGAATTCTCCTATTAACTCTTGTAACTCCTGCGAAAGCCAGCTTAAAGAACTAGCTAATTCCGCAATATCTTGTACAGACATTTCCTGTTCTTTCAGACTTTCTTCAACATTACTACTACTATTCGCATACGTATTTGCGATAAGTGATAATTCATTTACAACCCGAACAATATTTTGGCTATTTTGCAATATATCACTTGAATTGGCAGAAACAACTCTAACCTGATTTGTAACAGATCGTGCTGATTTTGAAATCCCACCAAAGAAAGCACCACTACTTTCAACAAGTTCCATACCCGATTCTACTTCTTTTAAAGCATTTTTCATTGAAACAGCAGCTTCTTCCGTACCAGCTCGTGTCTCCTCTATTAATTTTGCTATATCTTTTGCTGATGCTTCGGTCTGCTCTGCTAATTTACGCACTTCATCCGCAACAACGACAAATCCCTCACCAGTTTCCTCAACACGTGAAGATTTAATAAAAGCATTTAGAGCTAGCGAATTCGTTTGATTTGAAATACCGGTAATTACTGTTACAATATCACCAATTTCTTTTGATCTTGTTTCCAAAGAATAAATAATAGAAGATAAATCTTGTACTGCATTTTGTATTATGTTCATTTGATTAATCGTCTGTTCAATAATGCCATTTCCTTTTACTGAATGATGCTTTGTACCTTCAGACTCTTTCGCCATTTGTTTTGCAGTATTCGTTATCTCTTCCATTCTATCTTCCATTTCATATATAATATCTAAATACTTTGGTACTGCAGTTTCTTGTAATTGAACGCCAGCCCTTAACTCAACTATAGAACTTACGATTCCTTGAACTGCCATGCTATTCTCTTTCGTACTCACTGATAATTCTTGTGAAGATGAGGAAACCTGTTCTGCTGTCTGCTTCACTTTGTCTATAATCCCTTTAAACTTCTCGATGGTATTATTAAAATACGCATTAATAATACCAATATCATCTGGTCTTTCCTCTAATTTAATACTTAAGTCACCTTCACCGACTTTGCGCAATCCTTCACGTAAATCCCGCAATGGAGCAAGTGCGTTACGTACGATTAGGAATTGAATAACCGTTGCAATTAAAACAGAAATACAAATAAACAGTAAACCTTGTATAATGAATTTTTCCTTTGTAATAGGAACAATAGAGGCATCTACATCGGCTGCAACAATTGCCACTATATTACCTTCCTCATCTTTAATTGGCTCTAATATCGTTACCCATGATCCCAATGCGTCTTCATATACTACTGTCATGTTTGCTTTTTTTGTGCTCATTACTTTATCATATGCTTCCATCCAAAGATCTGGTTGTTTATAATAGTCTCCCGGTTCTACTTCAACAACATTTGCTAACCCTGTAGCCAAAGCAACAACTTGTAACTCACCTTTTTCATTTTCTTTTGCTCCAACAATATACGTTTGTCCAACACTGTTCAATTCTTCCGTTGATTCATCTAACTTCTCTACTAACTTCTCTCTCTTTTCTCTTTCTGCCGCTGGGTCTTTTGCAACATCTCTCAATATTTTTGCATCTAATTTATGTAATACCGTATCTCCTGTTTCAAAAGAATGCCTTTCAAATATAGACATCATACTATTTTGAAACATGTTAAAACTTAACGCTCCCATAGTACCAACAAGCGTCAAAATAACTAACACAGTTAACAATACATTTTTTTGAAGAAATGATAGCTTGTGCCAATATTTTTTCATTCACATCACCTTTTCTTAATTAACTTACTATAAAGTAAAGCTATTAAAATATAAACTTTATTAATAAACGATAATAGTTCTCATTTGTTTACAAATAAAAAAAAGACCAATGAAAAGAGCATTGGTCAAGACCAACCCTATCCGTCCGGTAACTGGCTAGCATAGCCTTGCGGCCTTAGCTCCTGTAGTTTTGCGTCCTAATGTTTCCATCAGTTTGCCTTTCTCGCTGAACGAGTTGAACGATATGGGAGTTCTATGAGAATTAAAGTATTCTCTATCAAAGATTACAACATAAAAATTAAAATGTCTATCTATTTAGAGATGCAAATGTGAAGTTTCAATGTATTATTTTTTCGAAATAATTTAACAAAGTTCGTGAATGTTACATTTCTTGTGTTATATAATAAAAAATGTATATAACACAAGGATTGTTTTGAGTATTTATTTTAATTTTCATTTAAATTAAATTATTCGAATATATCTTAACTAATGAATTTCGGAGGTAGTTTATCATGTTTTGGCTACAATTTCTTACGTTACTACTCTGCATTTTTATTGGCGCACGCCTAGGCGGAGTTGGTCTAGGAGTAATGGGTGGCGTTGGTATGGCAATACTTGTTTTCGTCTTCCACTTACAACCTACAGCTCCTCCTATTGATGTAATGCTTATGATTTTAGCAGTAATTACAGCTGCCGGTGCACTGCAGGCCGCTGGAGGAATGGACTACCTTGTTCATCTGGCTGAGAAAGCATTACGAAAAAATCCAAAGCGCATTACATTCTTTGCTCCAATTGTTACTTATTTATTTACACTGTGTGCAGGAACTGGTCACGTTGCTTATTCTGTACTTCCTGTTATCGCAGAAGTCTCTCGCGAATCTGGGATTAGACCCGAACGACCAATGTCAATTGCCGTAATCGCTTCCCAACAAGCAATTACAGCTAGCCCTATATCAGCTGCAACAGTTGCCCTTTTAGCAATGTTAGCTGACTATAAAATCACTTTATTAGATATTTTAAAAGTAAGTATTCCTTCTACCTTTATCGCTTGTATGGTAGCTGCATTTGTTGCTAGCAAAATGGGGAAAGAATTAAATGAAGACCCTGAATACTTGAAACGATTAAAAGAAGGAATGATTCCTAAAATTGAAGAGAAGAAAGAATTTGTTGGTTTAAAAGGTGCTAAACTATCCGTTATCCTTTTCTTAGTAGGAACTTTCCTTGTCGTACTTCTCGGTTCATTTGAAGCACTTCGTCCAGGATGGATGGTCGACGGGAAGTTAGCTCGTCTTTCCATGCCGAACACAATTGAAATGGTTATGTTAACGATCGCAGCTCTTATTATTATTTTCTGTAAACCAAATGTAGAAAGCATCGTGTCTGGTAACGTCTTTAAAGCGGGGGCAACAGCAGTTGTTGCTATTTTCGGTATCGCTTGGATGGGAGATACTTTCTTTAACGGAAACTTAAATATGATTCAAGGTTCAATTCAGCACCTAGTAACAAGTGCACCATGGCTATTTGCCATCGCATTATTCATTCTATCTATTTTACTATATAGCCAAGCTGCAACAGTACGTGCTTTAATGCCTCTTGGATTATCACTCGGTATTCCACCAGCACTACTAATCGCGATGTTCCCTGCAGTAAATGGATATTTCTTCATTCCAAACTATGGAACAATCGTTGCTGCCATTAACTTTGATCGCACTGGTACAACTGGCATTGGTAAATATGTTTTAAATCATAGCTTTATGATTCCAGGCCTAATCGCAACATTCACTTCTATCGGAATTGGAATGCTCTTAATTTCAATTATGTTTTAAAGAAAAAGCACAAACCTACAGTTTTAAAGGGTTTGTGCTTTTTTAATCAAACGTTTGTTTAAATATTTTTAACCGTCCATTCTTCCATTATGTTCTTTAATAGTTGTGTGAAGTCCTCCGGGAAAAGATGACCTAAGCCTTCTCTCACAATTAATTTACAGTCCACATTATATTTTTCAAACATAGACATTAATTGAAGTGTGTTTTTATAAAATGGATCTTTATCTCCCGTAATAATATATCCTTTCATATTTGTTACCTGGCTTGATACAACCATACTTTCAATCGCCTCTACATCTCGAATAGCAGGTATAACAGAAATAAATTTTTGAGTCCCTAACATATTCTTTAACGCCAACTCTATTGCTATATTCCCACCTTGAGAAGCTCCAGCGATAATGATGTCTTCCAATTTATACTTATCTGTGAACTCATTAAAATTTTTCATAGCATCTTTTATAGCTATATCATGATTATCCCAGCTATAAGAGTTCATTCCATATATTTGCGAGGATTGAGAAAAACCTAACATATACTCACTTAGTATTTTTTCTTCACACCAATATGGTGCAAAATCATTTATATTTGATCCTCTCCAATGTAAAGAAAATAGTCCAGTTTTTGCTTTTTCATTTCCATAACTGTATAGCTCCGGGTTAGCTGTTAACTGCTGTTTCTTAAATATTTCTTCACACCTTTTTACTATTACTTTAAAATCCGCTTTATCTTGTAGCCCCTTTAAGTCTTCATCATACATAAGTGTATGGGGATTCCACCATATCCCTTTTTGCATAGCCCCATTTAAAATAGCAATCGCCTCTTCATCCTTGCCTTCTACTGAATATGCACAAGCTTTCCAAAAACTCGTTTTATCTATTCTTTCAGGAAATTCTCTTTCCGCTTCACTTATGCATCTATAAATTGCATCAAATTCCCCTTTTTCAAATAAACGAAACAACTCATTTTGCAACGCTACAAACCTATTCCGTTTCAAATAATCCCCCCTATTTCTAATTATTAATACCAAAAAAGCTATGTAGCATTTTAATACTACATAGCTTTTTTCTACAAACTCTTATTTACTTCCTCTACTAACTTCTTCGTACTTTCATACGCAGATTCCGCTAAACTAATCGCAGAAATAACTGAAACACCGTCCGCACCTGCTTCTATAACTGAAGCTGTATTTTCAATTGTAATGCCACCAATCCCAACGATCGGTATTGTAATTCCTTGTTCTCTAAAATGAGCTAAACCTTTCGTTCCTTGAACTGCTTTCGTATCTTTTTTCGTACTCGTTGGAAAAATAGGGCCAACACCTAAATAATCAGCTCCGTTTTCAATTGCCCAGTGTGCTTCTTCAATTGTATGTGTAGATACACCAACAATTTTATCTCCCATTTTTTCACGAACAGAAGTAATTCCTTCATCATCTTGTCCAACATGCACGCCATCTGCATCTAACTCGATAGCTAGTTCCACATCATCATTTACAATGAATGGGACACCGTACTCCTTACAAATTACTTGTAGTTCTTTTGCGAAACGAATACGTTTCTCTCCCGTTAAAGCCCCTTCCCCCTTTTCACGGAATTGAAAAATTGTTATACCGCCTTCAAGTGCATCTCTCAACACTTGTAGTGGCTTCTTCGTACAATTGTTACTTCCCATAATAAAGTATACTGATAACAATCTAGACATTTCAGCCTTTGTAATACGTGACATCTAATTCCCCCTCCTTACTATATAAGCTCAATCTTCCCATACTTCTCAATATCATCTGAAGTTATATTCGCTAACTGATTTAAAAATTCAATTTGGAAACTACCAGGTCCCTGCTCCACCGTCTTAGCAGCTGCCAGTTCCGCAGCTACACCATAAAACGTTAATGCAGCTACTGCTGCCTTTACATAATCCTTTTCTACTGCTACAAATGCTCCTATTACAGAAGTTAGTAAACAACCAGTTCCCGTAACTTTCGTTAAAATAGAGTGACCATTTCGAATAAGAATCGTTCGCTCTCCATCTGTAACAACATCTTCTTTCCCAGTAATCACCGCAACTGTATTTAATTCATCAGCTGCCTGCCTTGCGATACTTACGATATTTCCATTTCCAGCACCGGCGTCTACTCCTTTAATTTCCCATCTCTCATTAATAACGTTCGCTATTTCAGCTGCATTTCCGCGGATAATCGCTAAATCAATTTCAGCTGGAATATGTCTTGCAACTTCTGTTCGATACGATGTTGCTCCTGCACCAACTGGATCAAACAATACTGGTACATTATTCACATTTGCTGATTTACCCGCAAGTAACATCGCTTCTACTTCTTCAGGACGAAGTGTCCCCATATTTAATACTAACGCTCCAGCAATGCTAGCCATTTCTGCTACTTCTTCTTTTGCATACGCCATTACAGGCGATGCCCCTAACGCTAACAAACCGTTAGCTGTAAAGTTTGTTACAACCACATTTGTAATATTATGAACGAGCGGATTAGATTCTCTCACCAAATCCACTACTTTACTAATTTCTTTCATATTCATCCTTCTCATCCCCTAACTATAGTGATGGGAGATACACAAAAAGGCACTTTGCGCGTACGCAAAGTGCCTGAACATGTGCTTTTACACTCTCCCTACGCTGGCATTATCCAACAGGTTCAAATGGTCAATGACGGATTAGTCATACTCTCAGTTTGCATCCACAAACTCCCATGTGTTTAGTATTCATCTACTTCAAAGTCTACTCTTATTCTAGTAAAATAACAAGTTCTTTACTTTTCTATTTCATATAGAAGCAATAATAAAACAACACGCATAATAAATATCTATTTCTCATAGTCTCATCATGGTGCATATTATGTTCTATCGCCATCATTCACCTTCAAATGGATGTTATCCCACTAAAAAACGTTCAAATCTAGAGCGAAACTGAATCTCAAGAAAATGTATGCTATAGTTAACGTATGGAAATTTGAAAGGATGTTTTAAATATGTCAAAAAGCGTTATAATCGCTGAAAAGCCTTCCGTTGCACGTGATATTGCGCGTGTACTAAAGTGCGATAAAAAAGGAAATGGCTACCTTGAAGGTAGTAAATATATTGTAACTTGGGCTTTAGGTCATCTTGTTACATTAGCAGATCCAGAAAGCTACGATGTGAAATATAAAAAGTGGAATTTAGAAGATTTACCGATGCTACCTGAGCGTTTGAAATTAACTGTTATTAAACAAACAGGGAAGCAATTTAATGCTGTGAAGAGTCAGCTTCTTAGAAAAGATGTAAATGACATTATTGTAGCGACAGATGCTGGACGTGAGGGAGAATTAGTCGCTCGTTGGATTATTGATAAGGTTCGAGTTAACAAACCAATCAAACGTCTATGGATTTCATCTGTTACTGATAAAGCGATTAAAGATGGATTCGCTAATTTAAAACCAGGTAAAGCATATGACAATTTATACGCTTCAGCAGTTGCACGTTCAGAAGCTGACTGGTATATCGGTCTTAACGCGACTCGCGCTTTAACGACTCGCTTTAATGCCCAGCTGAATTGCGGCCGTGTGCAAACACCTACTGTCGCTATGATTGCTAATCGTGAAGATGAAATAAAGAACTTCAAAGCTCAAACTTACTACGGCATCGAAGCACAAACGACGAATCAGTTAAAGCTGACTTGGCAAGATGCTAACGGTAATAGCCGCAGTTTTAATAAAGAAAAAATTGATGGCATTGTAAAAGGTTTAGATAAGCATAATGCTACTGTTGTGGAAATTGATAAAAAACAGAAGAAGTCATTCTCTCCTGGTCTTTACGATTTAACTGAATTACAACGTGATGCAAATAAAAAGTTCGGTTACTCTGCAAAAGAAACATTAAACATTATGCAGAAATTGTATGAGCAACATAAAGTGCTAACGTACCCTCGTACAGATTCACGCTACATTTCATCAGATATCGTTGGAACACTTCCAGAGCGTCTAAAAGCGTGCGGAGTTGGAGAGTACCGTCCTTTAGCACATAAAGTATTACAAAAGCCTATCAAGTCTAATAAGTCATTTGTTGATGATAGTAAAGTAAGTGATCATCACGCAATTATTCCGACAGAAGGATACGTTAACTTCTCGGCCTTCACAGATAAAGAACGTAAAATTTATGATTTAGTTGTAAAACGTTTCTTAGCTGTTTTATTCCCAGCATTCGAATACGAGCAACTAACGTTACGCACAAAGGTTGGTAATGAAACGTTCATTGCACGCGGAAAAACTATTCTGCATGCCGGTTGGAAAGAAGTATATGAAAATCGCTTTGAAGATGATGATGTAACGGATGACGTAAAAGAACAACTTCTACCTCACATTGAAAAAGGCGATACATTAACTGTAAAGTTAATTATGCAAACATCAGGTCAAACAAAAGCACCTGCACGATTTAACGAAGCGACTTTACTTTCAGCAATGGAAAACCCTACAAAATATATGGATACGCAAAATAAACAACTTGCTGATACACTAAAATCAACTGGTGGATTAGGTACTGTAGCAACGCGTGCTGATATTATTGACAAGCTATTCAATTCATTCTTAATTGAAAAACGTGGTAAAGATATTCACATTACTTCAAAAGGCCGTCAGTTACTTGATTTAGTGCCAGAAGAGTTAAAATCACCTACACTAACTGGTGAGTGGGAACAAAAGCTCGAGGCAATTGCAAAGGGTAAACTGAAAAAAGAAGTATTCATTTCAGAAATGAAGAACTATACGAAGGAAATTGTTTCTGAAATTAAATCGAGTGATAAAAAATATAAACATGACAACATTTCCACGAAGTCTTGTCCAGACTGTGGCAAACCAATGCTAGAGGTAAACGGCAAAAAAGGAAAGATGCTTGTATGCCAAGACCGTGAATGTGGTCATCGTAAAAATGTATCTCGTACAACAAACGCTCGTTGTCCGCAATGTAAGAAAAAGTTAGAATTACGTGGTGAAGGTGCGGGACAAATCTTTGCATGTAAATGTGGCTATCGCGAGAAATTATCCACATTCCAAGAAAGACGTAAAAAAGAATCTGGAAACAAAGCTGATAAGCGCGATGTTCAAAAATATATGAAACAACAGAATAAAGAAGAAGAACCATTAAATAATCCGTTCGCAGAAGCTTTAAAGAAATTAAAATTCGATTAAATAAAAAGGTTCCTACCTCTATCGGTAGGAACCTTTTATTATTAATGAATAATTTTACTTCCTTTTGCGTTCTCAACGAATTTTTCACTCGATTTGTTAATTGGTGTTTTCAGTAATAACGCAGCAACAATCATAATTACTACGAAAGCACTTAACACAAGTAAATCTCGAGTTACAATATCCCATAGCATTCCGCCTACTGTTTCACGAATTGCACTAATTGCGTATGTGAACGGTAAGAACGGATAAATTGCTTGGAAGAACGCTGGTGTCATTTGAATTGGGAATGTTCCACCCGATCCTGCTACTTGCAGTACAAGTAAAATGATCGCCATCGATTTCCCAACGTTTCCGAAAATAGAAACGAGTGAGTATACGATACAAACGAAGACCCCACCAATAAATAAACTAAATAATACAAACCAGAACTTATCGACTACGTACGTACCGAGTAAGAATATATCTCCCATCGATACGATAAACGCCTGTGAAAGACCTATCGTTAAGAATGTTAATAAACGTCCGAAGTAAATTTCATGGCTCTTATAATTCGCGCCCTCTTCGTGTACTTCTACTGTTAATAATGAAACCATTAATAATGCGCCTACCCATAATGCAAGCACTGTATAGAATGGTGACATTGCTGAACCATAGTTCGGCATCGCAAATAATTTATTCTCTTTTAAATTTACTGGATTCGCAAAGTAGTCACTTTGCTTTTCAACATCATTTTTCAATAAGCGTATGATGTCTTTTATATCCTCTTCCGATTCAAAATCACGAATTTTATTTGCTAAGTCTTTAATCTTTTTCTCAGTTTCCGGCATGTCAGCCTTAATGTCTGTTAATTTCTTTTTACCGTCTACTAAGCCTTTTGATGAATCTTCTAGTAGCTTTTTAACATCTGGAAGCTTTTTGTCTGCTTCTTTTAAAATTTGAGATGTGTTTTTAGACATACGTTTCGTACGTTCAATTGCTGTGTTAAAGTTTGGAACGATTTCTGAATCATATGTTGCTAAGAAATCGCCTAATTGAGCTGAAGCATTTTTAGTTGCTTCATTAATACTTTCTACGACCTCTTTTGTAGGCTTCTGTCCATTATTGATTAGTGTAGTTGCCTTATTCGTTGCATCTATACCTTTTTGAACAGAATTTTGTATTTTGTTTAATTTTGCAATTCCGCCATTAAGGTTTTTGTCACTATTTACATCTGCTAATACCTTATTTGTACTTTCTAGAACCGGAATCGCATCACCAATTAGATTATTAGTAGCTTGTAGTTGACCATTTAAATCATTTAAAGCTACTTTTGTACTATCTAATCCATTAACACCTCTATTATTTACGTCTGCTATAACACCTTCAAAATTATTTTTTGCCTTTTCATATTCATTTTTCACACTATCGTATGCTTCATTTGCATCAGCTTTAGCTTGATCGACTGTGCTAACTGCTTTTTTATAATCTGCTACAAACGTTTCATTATAATCTTTTTCCGCTTGATCAATTAATCCATTTGCTGCATCTAATTTTTGATTCGCTACATCTGTTACATCTTTCTTTACTTCTTGTCCTGTACCGATAACATTTACAATATCTTTAATACCGTTGTTTGCATTTTCCATACCGCTTTTCAGCTTAGTTAAGCGATCCACTCGCCCTTGGAAAAAGCTTTGACCAAAATCAGTCGTTGCCGATTTTTGAAGTTCAGTAAATACATTAATAAGGTATGCAATACTATCTGTACGACCTTGAAGATTTTCAGAAACCGCATTAAGGTCTTGTTTTGCCTTTTCTGGATCAAACTGGCCATTTTGCAATCCATTCACAACACTTTTCCCGTATGCTGTTCCTGCACGTGCTGAGTTTAAAACATTATTCACTGTTTGATTAATGTTTCTTGCAATATTTTTATAACCTTCATCGTTCATCTTTGAAAGATCCGGGCGTGCTGGAAACTCCGGTAATCCCTTCATACCAGAAAGGTCTATCCCTGGATTCATTAAAAAGTTCGTAAAAGTATTGGCCTTATCCATTACATCTTTTGCTACAGTTAAATTATTCCTCATTGTTCCAGGTGCATTCTTTAATGTTTCATCATTGTTGGCAAAGAACTTATCTAAGTTCCCTAACGCTTCTTGCCCATCATTGATAACACTTTCTACAACTGGCAACTCTTTCTGAGCTACTTTTACCAGATCCTCTGCTCGAGTCGCATCATCTAACGCCTTATCCATTAATGTATTCATTTCTGGGAACTGCGCTTCTAACTTAAACACGAGATCTTTTACTTTCTCGATACTTGGTAAGTTTGTTTCTAAATCGATTCCAAGATCATTAAAAACTTTAAAAATCTCACCGTTTGCTGTTTTAACAAAGTTTTTACTAATTTCTTCTGTAATACCTGATGCACCTTTTGCTGTAATTTTCGGTGCAATCGCATTTACTTTTTCATTTACATAGTAATCAAGTTCTGGCTTTTGTGGATTTTCATCCAGAACAGTTGCAATTTTTTCAGAGAAGTCTTTTGGGATTGTAATACTTGCATAGTAATCCCCGCGCTCAACTCCGTAAATTGCTTGTTTTTGATCTACAAATTTCCACCCAAGATTTTTGTTTTTCTTAAGAGAATCTACAATCTCGTCCCCGATATTGATATCTTTCCCTCTTAAATTAGAGCCTGCATCTTGGTTAGAAACTGCAATGGGAACCTCTTTTGTATTTCCATATGGATCCCAAGAAGCTTTAATGTTAAACCATGCATATAACGATGGTAAAATCATTAACCCTAAAACAATAACAATTGCAGCCCAATGTTTAGCTACATTCCGTAAATCCGTCTTATAAATACGCCAAATTTGTTTCATAGAAGTTATCACCTAATTATATATTTTTCCTTCTTTAGAAAATGATACATACATTTTGCAATTATATCACTTTCTACATCGTGGATTAACCAAAAACGAACTATTTTTTCCCATTAACTTTGACTTACTACATTATATAACGAAGTCAGTCAAAGTATGAATACAAAATGACCAAATCGGTTTTACATTCAATAATAACAAATATATAGGAAATGTCATAAAAAATACAAGTATTTTATCTTGGAAATACTTGTATTCCTAAAAAAAATCCTCACAGCTTTTCATCATCTGTGAGGTTTTCTTCTATTATATATCTACTTGTACTTCTACACCGAAATGATCTGAAATTACATTTCGGTTTGTACCATTAAAAATAACTTTTGAAGAGCGAACCTTTTCACTTTGGTTACACAATATTAGATCAATTCGCAAATTATGTTTATTGTCATCCCAACCAGCAATCTCACCTTGGACAGTTGTTCCTTCATCCTTCTCTGTTGCTAGTTTATATGTGTCATATAAACCTTTTTGCATCATATACTCATAACCCTCGCCTTCCAAACGAGCATTGTTATTAAAGTCACCCATTAAGAAGGAAAGTTCATTGCTATCTACACGCTCTATTAAACAATCAACTTGATCTTTGAATGACTCTTCTTCATCATTCCACCAACCGAGGTGGCAAGAGTAAAACGTGATATTCTTACTATTATAAGCAATTGTCGCACTTACAATTTTGCGTGTTTTCCAATACGCTGTATCTTTATTTTCTGAAACAAAGAACGTATCTTCGTTTACAATTTTATGCTTTGTAATAATTGCTAATCCTTCCTCGTACACATCATATCCAATATGAGAGAAATCCCAAGTAATATTGTAATCTTTTACATGTAACGCTTTTAACTCTTCTAATAGTAAAAGCCCAAAATTATCTTTTTTCTTGTGACCGCATACATTTTCAGCTTGTATAGACTGACTTACTTCTTGCAATGCGATCACATCATAATCTTCTTCTTGAATGACTTTAGCAAGATACTTTATCTTTTCTATTTGATTCTCTTCTTGCCAAGAGTGACAGTTTAAAGTTAGCAATTTCATCTTATTACGCACCTAACATATCTTGAATGTCTGACTTTAATACGTCAGCTTTCGGGCCATATACTGCTTGTACACCTTTATCTTTTACGATAAGTCCTAAAGCCCCATTTTGTTTCCATTGTGCTTCTGGTGCAACAACATCTAAGTCTTTTACTGTTACACGTAAACGCGTCATACAAGCATCTACGTCAGCAATATTTTCTTTACCACCTAATAAATCAATAACTTTTGTTGCTAATGAACCATCTTGTACATTTCCTGTTCCTTCTGATGACTCATCTTCATTATCAATATAGTTACCTGCACGTCCTGGTGTTGGTAAGTTGAACTTTTTAATTAAGAAATTGAATAATGTAAAGTTCAGACCGAAGAATACTAATGAAACGATAACGAAATTGATTAAATCTCTAGTTAGCCCTGCATTAACCATCATCGGTGTACGAGTAATTAATTCAATAAATCCAAATGCATGAACACGTAAGTTAATTAAATCTGCTAATGCGAATGCAAGTCCTGTTGTAATTGCATATACAACATATAATACTGGAGCAATAAACATGAACATGAATTCAATTGGTTCTGTTACACCTGTTAAGAATACTGCTAATGCTGCTGATAAGAACATTGGTTTATATTTTGCACGTTTTTCTTTATCAACATTACGGAACATCGCGAAAGCAATACCCATTAACGCTGCTGTTGAACCGATTACTTGTCCAGCTTTGAAACGAGCTGGTACAACATTATTTAATAGATCGTTATATGCTTTCGTATCTCCACTTGCTAATAAGTTATTTAAATCTGTAATCCATGCAAGCCATAATGGATCTTGTCCTGCTACAATTTGTCCCACTTTTGAGCCAGTTAACATCGTATACGTTCCGCCTAGCTCTGTGTAGTTCATCGGAATCGTTAACATATGATGTAAACCGAATGGTAATAGTAAACGCTCTAACGTTCCATATACAAATGGTGCAACAACTGGTGCACTATCCTTTGAAGCTGCAATCCAGCGACCAAATTCATTTAATCCACTTTGGATGAATGGCCATAAAAGTGATAATACAATTGCAGTAACTGTAGACCAAACAATTACAACGAATGGCACGAATCGTTTTCCGTTAAAGAATGCTAATGCCTGTGGCAGTTTGTTATAGTTATAATATTTGTTATATAAAGTAGCTCCTAAGAAACCTGTGATAATCCCTACGAAAACTCCCATGTTTAATGCTGGTGCACCAAGTACAGAAGTAAAGTAATCTTTTACAACTAAATCTCCTGCTAATACTGAAGAAACTGTCGCTTTTGAATCCGCTAACATTTCAGCGTTTACGCCAAATATAGCTCCTGTAATTCTGTTCGTTAAGACGAATGCTAATAGCGCTGCAAATGCACCACCTGCGCGATCTTTCGCCCAAGATCCCCCAATTGCTACTGCGAATAAGATGTGTAGATTTGTAATAATTGCCCAACCGATGTCTTCCATTACGCGAGCAATTGTATGAACTGCATTAATATCCCCAGCAGACATCCCAATTAACTTACCGATAGAAATCATTAAACCAGCTGCTGGCATTACAGCTACAACAACTAATAATGCTTTCCCGAACTTTTGCCAAAAATCAAAAGACGTAATTTTCATCTGTTCTTCCTCCCCTTTATTTATAACAACATAATGATTTAAATTATAATTTCTGTTTCTATTATGAAAACGATTCCTTATGTTACTTTATTTTTATCTTTACGCAACCGTTTTCATAAATCTATTTTAATAAAAGCGTTTTCACTTTGCAATAGAAATTTATTTTTTTTCATAAAAAAAGATGCTCTAAGAGCATCCTTTTTTATTACGAAATGCGATAAACCCTTGTTTCATAAGGCTTTAACGTAATTGTCGTCACTTGTTCATGTTCCGCAACTTTATAGTTATTTAAAAGCAAACGTTTGCGTTCTAGTGCAAATGAGCCCTCATTATACACTGCTTCCTCTTTTGAGATATTACTAATTACAACGATTTTTTCATCGTTTAATGTACGAGTATATACATAAATTTGCGGATCATCTTCTAAAAGTAAATCGTACGTACCGTAATTCAGTACATCATGCTCTTTTTTCAGGGCAATCATTTTCTTATAGAAGTTGAAAATAGAGTTTTCTTCATTCTTTTGCTTTTCAACATTAATTTCTTTGTAGTTTGGATTCATACCAAACCAAGGTGCACTTGTTGTAAAGCCAGCATTCATCTCATCGTTCCACTGCATAGGTGTACGTGAATTATCGCGGCAAGAAGCCCATATAATCTCCATCATATCTTGATGTGATACACCCTCTGCAATTTTCTCGCGATATAAATTTTTAATTGCTACATCATCGTAATCTTCAATATTTGGGAATTGAACATTCGTCATCCCAATTTCTTGTCCTTGATAAATAAACGGTGTACCGTGCATAAAGAAATACATTGCTCCAAGAGCTGTTGCACTTTCACGCCAATATTGTTTATCATCTCCCCAAGTTGAAACGATACGTGGCTTATCGTGATTCTCAATATATAAAGCATTCCATCCTTTATTTTCTAACCCTTTTTGCCATTTTGTTAATACCTTTTTCAATCCTACAACATCAAGATCTTTCTTCTTCTCTGCATCCCATAAACTTAAATGCTCGAATTGGAATACCATATTGAACTTACCTTGCTCTTCTCCAACCCAAAGCTCAGCATCTTCAATCTTAACGCCATTCGCTTCACCAACAGTCATAATATCGTACTTAGAAAACGTATTTTCTTTTAACTCTTCTAATAAAGGTTGAATACCATCCACATTCATATGTTTATCAAAAGATGGTACATACTTTAGTTCTTTTGGATTTGGCATATCTTTAAAGCCATCTTCTTTTTTAATATGGCTAATCGCATCCACTCGGAAACCATCAATTCCTTTATCAAGCCACCAATTAACTGTATCGTATAACACTTCGCGAACTTCTTTATTCTCCCAGTTTAAATCTGGTTGTTTACGCGAGAATAAATGTAAATAATATTGTCCTGTTACTTCATCATATTCCCATGCCGAACCATTAAAAATACTTTCCCAGTTGTTTGGTTCCGCACCATCTTTACCATCGTGCCAAATATACCAATCACGCTTCGGATTGTCTTTAGATGAACGAGACTCAATAAACCATGGATGTTCATCACTTGTATGATTAATAACTAAATCAATAATAAGCTTCATATCACGCTTATGAACTTCATCTAGTAAAGCATCAAAGTCTTCCATCGTACCAAACTCATCCATGATATCTTGATAATCACTAATGTCATAACCATTATCATCATTAGGTGACTTATACATTGGACAAATCCAAATTACATCTATACCTAAATCTTTTAAATAATCTAGTTTCGCAATAATACCTTGTAAATCTCCAATACCATCACCATTTGAATCCATAAAGCTACGTGGGTAAATTTGATAAGCAACCGCTTCTTTCCACCATGTCTTATTCATAGTCATTCTCTCCTTTTGCATCCCATCGGAAAAATTTATGCAAACGTTTTCGTAACACTATCATAACAAAATATGAATAGTTTGCAACTGTTTTCATTGAACTCTATGTAGATTCCTTATTCTTATGCTTTATTTATTTCTCACAAAAGCAAATCTCATTCCTCACCTGCTCTTGTCCACGCACAATACATACGCTTTTCATATATTAATAAAAAGCACTGCTTATTTTTAGAAAGGAGTGATAAATTGAAACAAACAAAATTAACAGGTCGTATCGTTGTTCCCACAGATCCTGACTATGACGTAGCCCGAATGAATTTAAATTTAAGTATTCCAAAAATCCCTTGTATAATTGTCTTTTGCCAAAATAAAAATGATGTGTGCAATGCCTTAAAATGGGCACGCGAACGTCATGTACCATTTCGCTTAAGAAGCGGCCGTCATAGCTATGAAAATTTTTCTCTTTTAAATAGAGGACTTATTATTGATGTGAGTGAAATGCATCGCATTACTGTTAATACAGATACATTAACAGCAACAATTGAAGCTGGTGCAAATCTTGGCACTGTTTATAAAGAGCTTTGGAATTATGGTGTGACAATACCGGCTGGTACAAGTGCAAGCGTTGGAATTGTTGGATTGGCACTTGGCGGTGGTATCGGTATGCTTTCACGCTTATTTGGATTAACATGTGATCAATTAGTAGAAGTTGAAATGGTACAAGCGTGCGGTAAATTTGGAGCAAAAATCATTCGCGCAAACGAACATGAAAACCATAACTTGTTTTGGGCATGCCGCGGTGGTGGTGGTGGAAACTTCGGAATTGTTACTTCTTTAACTTTTCGAGTGCATCCTATAAAGAATGTATCAATCTTCTCAATTACATGGGAATGGGAAGATTTTATCGCTGCATTTCAAGCGTGGCAAAACTGGGCGCCTTATATAGACGAACGTCTCACTTCATCAATTGAACTATTCGCAAAGCAACGAAATAAAATTGAAGTAAAAGGTGAATTTGTTGGCCCTCCTTCTGAACTCCATTCCTTATTATCTCCTCTTCTTGAAACTGGTACCCCTTCACTTTTTATAGATGAAGTTCCGTATATAAAAGCTGTTCAATTCTTTAATAGCGGTAATATTCCTGAAAACTTTAAGCGTTCTGGTTCCTACGTGTATAAACCTATCCCTCTTAAAGGAATTCAAATCATGCAACATTTTCTTTCTCATGCTCCAAATAAAAATGCGAGTATTTGGCACCAATCGCTCGTAGGTGCTGTTGAAAATATTCCGCCTACTGAAACAGCTTATTTTCATCGTAAAGCAATTATTGCGCAAGAATACATTACCTCTTGGAAATGCGATGATGAAGAAAATCGTAATATACGCTGGGTTAAAGATTTACGAGAAAGCTTAGATCCTTATACACTAGGTGACTATGTCAATTGGCCCGATATCGACATTAAAAATTGGCAAACTAGTTATTACGGTTCTAACTTTCAAAGATTGCGTAAAGTGAAAACCATATATGATCCGTGCAATGTTTTTCGTTTTCAACAAAGTATCCCTCCTTTTCATACGTAAAAAAGGAAGAACAGAATGCTGTTCTTCCTTTTTACATTGAAAATCGTTCAATTGTTTGTTTCAAATCCGCTGCTTGCTTCTCTAAATCCTTTAGTAATTGATCGATTAGTACCATATTTTTTGATTGTTGCAACGTCACACGCGCTACTTCTTGTGAACCAGCTGACGTTTCCTCAGCAATCGCTGCTACAGCCTTCGTCTGTGCTCCTGTTTGATGAATGTGACTAACTTGTTCGTTCATATAGCTACTAATCTGCTTCGTTGCATCGGCAACTTCCATAATACTTGATGACATTTCTTTTAAAATTAATTCAGTAGCTTCCCCACGTTTTGCCTCTTCTTTAGCTGTTTTCACTTGCTCTGTCATTTTCAATGCGACTTGTTGCACTTCCTCTTGCATATTCCGTAATAACTGCGAAATATTTCTTGCAGAATGATCGCTTTCATCAGCAAGCTTACGTACTTCTTCAGCTACAACTGCAAAGCCCCTTCCGTGCTCTCCAGCACGAGCTGCCTCAATAGAAGCATTCAGTGCTAATAAATTCGTTTGACTAGCAATCTCACTCACAACAGAAACAATATGTTCCACTTGTTTCATTCGTTCTTCTAACTTCTGTACATTTTGCATCGAATTTTCATTTTCTTTTGCCAATGTTTGAATACCTTGAATTAAAGAAGTAAAGACTCGTGTACTTTGCCCTAAAGCTTGAACCATTTCTAAAGACAACTCGTCAGACTGTTTTGCTTTTTCTTCTACTTCACTCGCAATAGAAGTTGTTGTATCAACAGCCGAAACAATCGCCTGAATTGATGCTGCTGATTGCTCAGCACCTGAAGAAATCTCTGCAAGAGTCTCAGATACACCTTGCGCTTGTCTCGTTGCTTCGCCTGTTTGTTTTCTAATCTGCTGTACTTGATTGTTTGTATAAGAAAATGTTGTATCAATATTTTTTACCATGCCCCTTAAGTTTCCTAACATCATATTAAATGCAACACTTAAAGATTTAATCTCATCATCTGTTTTTGGTAACGGGACATCTTCACGAATATCGCCATCGGCCGCCTTCCGTGCAGCCTCCTCCAACTTTCTAAGTGGTTTAATTAAAAAGATTGCTGCTCCATACGCTAAAATTCCAGACCATACTACACCTAATAACATAACGATAATATTATAAACAGTTTGACTTACATAACTTTGAAAATAATCGTATATCACGTAGATAAAAAATATACTTGTTGAATATGTAATAAAAGCTAAAACTGTAGTAAATAGCATAAGTTGTGTACGTAAACCAAAAGAAAATGTTTTCCTTTCTTTTTCCATCTTCCCTTTCCCCCTTTTTATAAGCAATATAAATACTACCTATATATTATTATCCATATTTTCATTATAGAAGGATATAGGGATTTTAAAAATCATTATTTCTTTGAATATCCAATTGCACGAAAAAAATAAAGGATTCTGACAATTCGTGGCTAATAACAGAAATAAGGGGCAACATTTGTAAAATATATTTTTGACTGGGGGTTTTGTATGATTCAGGTTCGAAATCTAGTAAAATCATTCGGCTCACTTGATGTTTTAAAAGGAATTGATTTAGAAGTAAAAGAAAAAGAAGTTGTTGTTTTAATTGGTGCCAGTGGTTCCGGTAAAAGTACATTACTTCGCTGTCTTAACTTTTTAGAAATGTACGATGAAGGTGAAATTCACTTACAAGGTGAACGAATTGATCCTAAGCATTCAAATTTAAACAAAGTCCGTGAAAATGTCGGTATGGTTTTTCAGCACTTTAACCTCTTTCCCCATATGACCTCACTAGAAAACATCATAGAAGCACCTATTCATGTAAAAAAATTAGAAGCAGCAAATGCAAAGGATATCGGAAACCAGCTTTTGCAAAAAGTCGGCCTACAAGATAAAGCAGATGTAACGCCTCACCTCCTGTCAGGTGGTCAAAAACAGCGCATTGCCATTGCACGAGCTCTTGCTATGAACCCTAAAATTATGCTATTTGATGAACCTACCTCAGCCTTAGACCCTGAACTTGTTGGAGAAGTATTGCAAGTTATGAAAGAACTTGCTGAAGAAGGAATGACCATGATTATTGTTACTCATGAAATGAATTTCGCAAGAGATGTAGCTGATCGCGTCATTTTTATGGATGATGGAAAAATTGTAGAGGACGCTCCGCCAGCGCAATTCTTTTCAGCTCCATCACATGAACGAGCAAAACAATTTTTACGCAACGTTTTATAATGTAACGTCTGTTTCAAATGAAAAGAAATACATTCATACGGTGCACAACTCAATAACATACTTAAAACCATCCGTATGATCAATATATAGGAGGGGTTTTATGAAAAGAAAACTATTAACCATTGTTGCGAGTATTACATTATGTACATCCTTCATACTAGGAGCCTGTAGTAAGGAAAGTGCTACTACTTCTTCAAATGGTGAAAAAGAATTTCGTTATGCGATGAGTGGCTTATATAAACCTTTTAACTATAAAGAAAATGACGGAAAGCTTGCCGGTTTTGATGTAGAAATTGGTGAGGCACTTGCGAAAAAAATGAATATGAAACCCACTCCTATTACAAATCCGTGGGAAACGCTAATTCAAGGTCTACAATCGAAAAAATATGATGCTATATTGGGCAGTATGGCAATTACAGAAGAACGCTTAAAAGCTGTTAATTTCTCAAATCCTTATTATCGTTCTGGTGCCCAAATTTTTGTGGCTAAAAAGAATACATCTATCTCCTCTCCAGAAGATTTGAAAGGTAAGAAAATTGGTGTTGTAAAAGCTAGTACCTTTAAAGACCTTGTTGCAAAACATACAGATCAAATCACAGAATATGACAGCGATATTACTGCACTTATGGACTTAGAGCCTGGACGTATTGACGCAGTAATCACTGATCAAATGGTCGGTTTACGTATGATCAAAGAAGGTAAATCAAATATAAAAGAAGCTGGAAAACCATTAAATCTTGATGAAATGGGAATTGCTATTCGTAAAGATGATAAAGAAATGGTTGAGAAAGTAAACAAAGCTTTAGATGAAATCATTAAAGATGGTACGTATGAAAAAATCAGTAAAAAATGGTTTGGGCGTAATATTCTCGGTGAAGAGGCAAAAACAAAATAATTTAGCCCTTCAAATTTCCCATACATTATGCCCCACTTTTTATGTGGGGTATTTCATTCCCTACAAAAATCCATACAATATGAGGTGACACATATGTTTGAAATTTTTATGTCTACTTATCCCACACTCTTAAAGGCTACTATTGTCACATTACAATTAACACTAACATCCCTATTACTCGGTTCACTAATTGGATTACTATTCGCCTTTTTTCGAATCTCTAACAATAAGGTTTTAAATAGTATTGCTCATGTATATATCGCCATTATTCGTGGTACACCTTTAATTGTTCAAATTGCCATTCTCTATTTCGGTATTACATCGATTATTGTCTTCACTCCTTTTTGGGCAGGGGCAATTGCTTTAGCAATCCATAACGGTGCATATATTACTGAAATTTTCCGCGGATCCATTCAATCTGTCGACCGTGGACAATTAGAAGCCGCTCGCTCTCTAGGTATGCCTTATCCTTTAGCGATGCGCCGTATTATATTACCGCAAGCATTTCGACAATCTCTTCCTCCTTTAGGGAATCAGTTTATTATTGGATTAAAGGATTCTTCACTTGTTGCATATGTAGGAATGTCCGAATTATGGGGATCTAGTTTATCTATTGCTGCAGGTAACTTCCAACAATTAGATACATACATAATCGTTGGTTTATATTATCTCGTGCTTGTTCTCCTATTCACTTATCTTGTTAACCTTTTGGAAAAACGCCTACAACGAAAAGAAACTAACTCCGGTCAAGTCCATAGAAAGAATAAAAAAGAAGTCTCTTTATAAGAAAAAGCAAGCCTGAGATGGCTTGCTTTTTCACTGCAAAATATATCAATTCTTATTGATTTACTTTTTTGATACTCTCTTTTTCCTCTATATGTTCCTCACGATATGAAATATTATGAGGATCTAGTCCATTTCCTAAAGAACCATAGAAATGCTCTCTATGCGGATCCACTAATTCACTTCCTTGATAATACACACGTGGTGTATTCCATAGCGCTGCCAAAGCTTTTGTCATCGGCATCTCATGATAGCGTTCCGGCCACATTTCTTTAATTTTCTCTTTTACTAACGGATAGTATTTAGAGCTCATAGCAGGGAACAGATGGTGTTCTGTATGATATGAGAAATTGAAATGTAAAACGTCTACCCAACGCGGCACTGTTACTGACAAACAGTTTGCTAATGGATCATTTACTGGAACAATTGGATTTAAGCGATGATTTGTTGCAATATATGCCATTACAATAAAGTTAGCAATTAACAACGGAATCACATATGCAAATAACCATTTTCCAGGTCCCATAATAAACAATAAACTAATCCAAACTGTCCAAGGCAAAAGAAGTTGAAGCCATACAGATTTTTGATTGGATGACTTAAATTCTTTTATAAAATGAAAGAACATTCGAGTTGAATGCAATGTAAATTGAATGGTTAATGACAGAAAACTAAAGAATGAACGTACATGAAGAGGCATACGATATACCCAGCTCAAAAACTTACTCTTCTTAAGCTTCTCAAGTGTCGGCCATGCATCTGGATCATTCTCTTCATGTTGTGTATGAACGTGATGCGTTGCATTATGCCACTTTCTCCAAAGTTTAGGACCTGTTGATAATGGCATAAATGCAATCGCGCCTAAGAAATCACGAAGCCATGCTTTTCTTACAACAGTTCCATGTAAAATTTCGTGCCCTAAAAACCCAAGTGAAGCAAAACATAATCCAAGAACAATCGCAATTCCTAGATTCGCCCACACATTCAATTCAAATACACCAATCGATATTAACCCCGCCAATGCCACAAGCAAATAAGCCAGTCCACCAAATAAACGAGTAGGAACTGGTTTAAATGCTTTTTTCGGCAAATGTGGTGATACACGTGCTGCATACCACCCAAACGTATGAAGCTCCTTCATCCTTTTGCCCCTTTCTTATGCCGCGTCTTGCGCAACTTACATATATCAATTCTTGCTTCCAGATTGATTTTACTAGGTGATTAAAAAGCATCTATGTATAAGGAAAATATACTCACTCTATCGTCACTTATTTTTTCGCTTTTATTATCAATGAAAAACATTTCTCTTTTTACTCTCTATCAACCTTTCCACATGATGAATCATATCAATAGAATTTCTATATTGTCAACAACTTTTATGACCTAGTAATAAAAGTTGGTTATATTTTTATAATCATACTTTATTTCACTAAAGAAAAAACATAGACTTTATAAGGTTTCACCCATTATGCATATACATACACTGACATACTATAGACTCTATCTTATTCAAGAACTCTCTATGTAAACAACAAATAAACTCACCTGAATCTAGCTTTACACAACTCCTACCTCTTCATACCGATGACATTAAATAATTATATTAAAATAATTTTATCTTTCTTTTAATAAAAATAGACACCTTCTAAAACAACACACATGAAATTCATATCATATGGAAATATTAAAAGGAAAATTGTTCTAAAATCGGGAGGTTTCTATAATGACAAGCGATACATTTCCACAATTCCCATTATCTTATTGGATTGAATCTACTCAAATCCCTGCTTTTCCTCATTTATCTGAAGATACAAAAACTGAAGTTGCTGTTATCGGAGCTGGGATTACAGGCATTACAACTGCCTATTTACTTGCAAAAGAAGGTATGAACGTTGTTTTAATTGATTCTGGCCTCATTTTAAATGGAACGACTGGACATACAACAGCAAAGGTAACAGCACAACACGATCTTATTTATGATGAATTAATCAATCATTTCGGCTCGGAACAAGCCGGGCTTTACTATGAATCAAATAATCATGCTCTTCAATTTATAAATGAGACTGTACAAACATATAAAATCGACTGTAATTTCTCAAATGAAGATTCATATTTATATACAACTACTGATAATGGATTAAGAAATTTATCAAAAGAATATGAAGCCTATCAAAAATTAAATATACCTTGTGACTATGTTCAATCTCTATCGATTCCGATTCCCGTACAATCTGCACTGGTCATGAAAAACCAAGCACAATTCCATCCCATCCTTTATTTGAAAACACTTTTAGAAAAGTTTGTGGAGATGGGTGGAAAAGTTTATGAACAAACAACAGCCATTGATGTGGAAAAAGGTGATTATCCGCAAGTCATTACAAAGGGCGGACATCGCATCACTTGCAAATATATTGTCTCTTGTTCGCATTTTCCTTTTTATGATGCGAATAGCTTTTTCTTTACGCGAATGTATGCTGAACGCTCTTATGCTCTTGCAATCAAAGCAAAAACGGATTATCCAGGTGGCATGTATTTAAGTATTGATGACCCAAAACGCTCTTTGCGCTATACAACAAACAATGGTGAAAAATTAATTTTAATTGGCGGAGAAAGTCATAAAACAGGACAAGGAATAAACACGATGCTTCATTACGAAGCACTGTATTCTTTTGCGGAAGCAACGTTTGGAGTAGATGAAGTTCCTTATAGATGGTCAGCACAAGATTTAATCACGCTAGATAAGCTCCCTTATATTGGACATATTAACGAGAGCAATCCAAATATTTTTGTTGCAACTGGATATCGTAAATGGGGAATGACAACTGGAACTGCTGCCGCTCATTTATTGAAGGATTCCATTTTAAAAGTACACAGTCCATATAAAGAACTGTATGCACCATCACGCTTCCATGCAAATCCAGATATAAAAACGTTCTTCTCCCAAAACCTTGATGTTGCGAAACATTTAATTGAAGGAAAGATTGAAACTGCATTACGTAAACCAGAAGATCTCGAAGTTGGTGAAGGATCTGTCGTACATGTTAACGGGAAACGAGCAGGTGCTTATAAGGACAAAGATGGAAAATTACATATTGTCGATACAACTTGTACACATCTTGGCTGCGAGGTTGAATGGAATAATGGTGATTGTACTTGGGACTGTCCTTGCCACGGTTCCCGCTTTTCAATTGAGGGCGATGTTATGGAAGGTCCAGCAGATCAACCGTTAAAACGAGTTGATAATGAGTAAACAAATAAAAAAGTTCAACAGGAATCCTGTTGAACTTCTTTATTTGTTATAAAACCATTTCAGATAAAGTGAAACTTTAATCAGTGGGGGTTTTCTTCATCCCCCACTGATTATTAACCCTCACCAATCGGACTTTAATGGGCAGCCCGCCCCCCACCTAACTTCTTTGCTTTCGCTGAATTTTGAGGTGGGGGTCTTACTGCCCATTAAAGCGGGATAAATTTCGACATAAGAAGGGAAATTTTAACATCAAATAAAATAATATATTTATCTATAAATTAAAAGGGGTGAACATTATGCAACCTTCAGCTCCACCTCATCTAGAATCTACAGAAACTGTCTTTTCAAGCTCTATTACAAAACTTGTTGTTTTTATTTGTTGGCTAGCCATTCTAGCTGATGGATATGATTTAGGTATTTACGGTGCCGTTCTACCAAAACTCCTAGAAGACAAAAGCTGGGCACTTTCACCGACACACGCTGGTACAATTGCTAGCTATGCTTTATTTGGGATGTTTATTGGCGCTATTCTAGTTGGAACCATTACAGATCTAATTGGACGAAAATGGACACTTATATGCTGTTTAGCACTTTTTTCTATCACAATGGGCCTAGCTGCACTTGCTCCTTCCCCCGAATTATTTGGGTTATTTCGATTTATTGGAGGAATCGGATTAGGTGGTGTTATTCCAACAGCTTCAGCGCTTACTGTTGAATATTCACCAAAAAAGCGACAATCTTTTATTTATGCTCTTATGTTTACTGGCTATCCTTTAGGGATCGTGTTAGGGGCTATTTTGTCTATGTTTATGTTAGAAGATTTCGGATGGAGAATTATGTTTGGCATCGGAATGATTCCATTGCTCCTCATTCCTTTCATCATTCGTTATTTACCTGAATCCATTCAATTTTTATTATCACGTAATCGCCAAGAAGAAGTGAACCAAATTCTTAATCGTTTTCAAATTGAATTCCATGAAAAAGATGAAATTCCTGAAACACCAGCTAATACACAAAAGAAAAACGGATTTCTTACTCTATTCTCAAAAGAATACATAAAAGCAACGCTACTTTTTTGGATTACTTATATAATGGGAATGTTTTTAATATACGGTTTAAATACTTGGTTACCGCAGATGATGCGCCAAGCAGGATACCCTCTTGGATCTAGTTTATCATTTCTACTTATGCTAAATATTACTGCCGCTATCGGTGCGTTATTTGCTGGAGCAATCGCGGATCGTATAGGGGCCAAAATTGTTATTAGCATCTCCTATCTTATGGCAGCTATATGTATTGGACTATTAACAATTAAACCATCTGTTACAATCATTTATCTTTTAATTGGTCTTGCTGGAATTGGATCAGTCGGTATTACTCAAATATTGAATGCATATGTAACACAATACTTCCCATCCCATATCCGAGCTACTTCCTTAGGCTGGGGACTTGGACTTGGCCGAGTTGGTGCGATTGCTGGTCCTATTCTTGTCGGTATTATTATGACAATGCAATATGACCTAGCATGGAATTTTTACTTATTCTCATTCGCAGGTCTCATCGCAGCTATATCTGTTTTCTTTATTCCTACAAAATAAAAAAGAGCACAAACTCTGAACTGCACCCCAATTGTTAGACACAGTCTAACAATTGGAGGTGCAGTTTTTCTATGGCTAAATTTACAGCTGATGAAAAAACACAAATC
>NZ_JAKUHE010000027.1:0-47276 GCF_022664315.1 Bacillus cereus group sp. BfR-BA-01309 | reverse complement strand
AAAATTAAAAATGAGCCCGGTACAATACCGGACTCATTTGGATCAAGCTGCCTAATGAAATAACCGTGTCTAACTTTTAGGGGTCACTTCAAAATCTTGTTCTTTTTTATTTTTGTAGAAGGGTAAGACAACTATGTTGTTGAATAAGATAGGTTTAGAAAAAAGAAGCAAAGGGAGTATGGGAATGCAAAAGTATATTGTTTTTGACTTTGATGGCACATTAGTAGATTCACAAAATATATTTGTACCAATTTATAATCAACTTGCTGAAAAGCACGGGTATAAAACGGTAAGGGAAGAAGAAATTGAGTATTTACGTAAATTAACGATGACAGAGCGATGTAAACAACTCGATGTACCACTGTATAAACTACCGATATTAGCACTAGAGTTTTATAAATTGTATCAACCTGCTATAAAAGATCTCATTTTGTTCCATGGGATGAAGGATGTATTAGATGAACTACATAAAAAAGGCTATGGAATTGCAGTCATATCATCGAACTCAGAAGAGCATATTCGGGCATTTTTACACAATAATGATATAGAAAATATTCAAGAAGTTTATTGTTCAAAAAATTTGTTTGGGAAAGATAAAATGATAAAAAGGTTTTTAAAATCCAAAAAGATAACAGAGAAAGATATGTTATACGTTGGTGACGAACAGCGAGATGTAGCAGCATGTAAAAAGGCAGGGGTGAACGTAATTTGGGTATCTTGGGGGTATGATGTTATTGAAACAGTGAAAAAAGATGCACCAGATTATATGGTCAATACACCGATGGAAATTGTGCAAGTAGTACAAGGGGCGTATTCTTAATATGAATACACTTCGTGCAGGCATTCATCATTATTGAGTTTTGGGTAACGAATTAGAGGAGTCCATTTTTTATTAATTAGATGAAGAAAGGTAAATATAGTATCATATAGTACGAGAGAAAGTGAAATATATTTTAAAGAAGTAGACGAGGAGATCGTAAGGACGTTAGGGCCTAGATAACAAGCTATTCATATAGAAGTAGCGTATAGACCAAATGTAGAAATGTAAGGGGAATAAAAATGAAAACAATTACAGCATGGCAAAACAATATACAAATAATAAAAGATGCAGCGAATATTGAAGGGATTTCTAAAGGTTTCTCTCCTGATAAGAAATATATAGTTACGACAATTGATAATGAAAAATATTTGTTACGGATTGGCGATATACAAGAGTATGAAAGAAGGAAAATAGAATTTCAAATTTTAAATGAAATGGTAAAACGTAACGTACAGGCACAAAGGCCGATTGAAATAGGTATATTGGAAGAAGAAGGTGTATATAGTATTTTCTCATATATAGAAGGGGAAGATGCGAAGAAGCTTTTGCCGACGTATTCACCAAAAGAACAATATGAGATTGGTATAGAGGCAGGAAAAGATTTAGCGAAAATGCATACATATGAAGCTCCTGAGGATATTCTTCCATGGTATGAAAGAGCAATGAAAAAACACCAAAAATATGTAGAGGCATATAAAACATGTGGAATAAAAATAAAAAATGATGATAAAATCATAAAGTTTATAGATGAAAATGAAAAATATTTAAAGAACCGCCCAAATCGATTTCAACACGATGATTTTCATTTAGAAAATATAATTGTGCGAGATGGGAAATATGTAGGTGTTGTTGATTTTAATGGCTATGACTGGGGCGACCCACTTCATGATTTCGTAAAGATTGCACTGTTTGCAAGGGATATTAGTATTCCGTATTCAATCGGACAAATAGAAGGCTACTTTAATGGGAAAATACCAGAGAAGTTCTGGAATTTATATGCGGTATATGTTGGCATGACGGTTTTCTCATCAGTTGTCTGGTCATTAAGAGCAGCACCACATATGTTAGATGATACGTTAGAACGCCTTACTATCGTTTTAGAGGATCATAAAAACTTTGAGTTATTAAAGCCAATTTGGTTTCAACCAGAAAAGATTGATATGAAATAGAAAAGGTAGGTGTGATTCACATCTACCTTTATTTTTTACCATTCTTCGTTTTGAAGCAGTTGTAATGCTAACTTTAAATCTACATCTTCTTGTATATGTTCCGGAGTCCACGGGATATGTATATGTGGTTGTATACCAATTCCAGACATTCCTTCGCCTTTATCTATAAAGAGAAACTTGACGTTTCCATTATAATAAAAAAAGGGGGTGGGTTATTGAAAGTCAGGCAAGGTAAATATGAAGAAATAAAATTACGTGATAGAATTCCAGGAATGGTTGAATACATAGAAGATACGATGTTTCCTACTGATTTTCACTATTATATTCCTCCTCACTGGCATAGAAGTATTGAAATTAGCTTAGTAGTTAATGGAGAAATATTTTTGTATGTGAATGGGCAAAAAAAGAAATTATCTGCTGGCGAATTTATTTTTGTAAATAGTGGAGATGTTCATGAATTTGAAAAAGTAGAGAATACAAGTTGTGCAGTAATGATGCTAATTATTTCTTATGAATTTCTTAAAGAGGTAAATGAAGATTTTGATAAATATAGATTCAATATAGTGGAATCCATCGTTCAGAAAACGAATCTTAGGCAAATATTTTATGAATTAAAAGAGTTAGTCATACATTCTGATGATTTAAGTTACATAAAAATTAATAGTTTAATTTATGAAATTGTTTATATTTTATTGCGATATTGCAAAGTTGGAGAGAATATAGACAATAATTTTCAACTTGGAAATAGACAGAAGGAAATGATTACGTATATTTACAAACATTATAATGAAGAACTGAAACTAAAAGATGTGGCTAAACATTTTTTTGTAAGTGAAGAACATTTTTCACGCATGTTCAAAAAATCGTTTGGATCAAATTTCACCACTTTTTTAACGAGGTATAGGCTTTATAAGGCTTATGAAGATATTATTAGAAGTACAAGTTCTGTACAAGATATAGCAGTAAAACACGGATTTCCAAATATAAAATCGTTTATTTCACAGTTTAAAGATAAATATGGATATACACCATTACAGTATAGGAAGAAATTTATATCAAAAAATGACAATAATTCAATCAAATATGAACAACAATAAAAAAACGTTCCATGTTACATTTTGTACATGGAACGTTTTTAATTTAATAATAACAGATGAAGTAAGGTTTAAAGGGGATTTATATAATCTCTAAAAATGTAAACGCTTAAAATAAGAGAGGATGAATACTGGATGACTAGAAAGTATGACTTAACCCTTTTAGAAAAAATACAAGAAAAACAAGAAAACATTAACTTACAGGGAGCAAAAATCTTAGTAAAAAACATACCAGATTGTGATGAAAAAGGTGCTATGGATCCACGTCTTTATAAGGATATGAAGGTTCAAATGAATGTAATGAGATTTATGCCTAAAAATATGATGAAAATGGATGCTTCTGAAAAATCAGTAAAGAATATGCGGAAACAATTTAATGCGATTAAAAGTGTTCCCATTGTCACTCAAGATATTAATATTATGCATCAAACTGTGAAAGCTGAAGATGGATTTGATATTCCGATAAGAATTTATAATAGTAGTTCAAAACGAGAGCATGCACCAATTCTATACTTTATTCATGGTGGTGGATTTATGGCAGGATCACCAGATGTGATTGAAGAGCTTGTGAAATTGATAGTTGAGAAAACAAATATACTAGCCGTTTCTGTCGATTATCGATTAGCTCCGGAAAATCCTTTTCCAACTGGGCATACAGACTGTTATACAACTTTAAAGTGGATTTATGAGAATGCTGACATATTGGGCGGCGATAAGAATAATATCTTTGTTGCGGGTGATAGTGCTGGAGGTAATTTAACGCAATATTGTACGACTAAAGATATGGAAGAGGGTAGAAATCTTGTTAAAGGACAGCTACTTCTATATCCCACACTTAATATGTGTGACTTTGAAGATGAATTTTATTCTTGGAGTATAGATAAATATGAAATTGCTCCAAAGTATAAAAAAGGATTAGAAAAAATGCTTAAAATTATGCATTCAATGGTTGGAGGTATGTCGGAAGTACTTGGTACGAAAGAAATTAATTCTAAGTATTTAAGCCCATATGTTGATGTATCATCAGATTATCCAAGTACATTTATTACAGTAGGAGAGCATGATTTCCTAATGATAGAATGTTTATCTTATGCAGCTAAATTAACTAACAGAGGAGTGGATACCGAAACAGTCCTTTATCGAGGTTTAGGACATGCTTATGGAGATAACGTAGGTGTTTATCCTCAAAGTGAAGATTTAGCAATTGAAATGGGGAATTTTATATTAAAGCATAGTGGAAAATAGAGGGAAGCGAAAGCTTCCCTCTATTAAATTAACTATTTAATTTTAGTGAATGTAAGAGGTTGAGTACTTAGCATTGCAGGTACATGTAACTGAAGGGATGGGAATTCACCACTCACATTCATTTCATATGCAAATAATAGATTCATTTTTGTTTGGAACAAGTCAATTGGTGCGGAGAATACGTCGTAATGATGATGCCCTAATTGAATATCCATCTCCATAAATTGTACATATAACGAATCATCTCGTTTGTTTACTTGTAATATCCCATAAGCAGGATGTTCAAACGTACCAGTGTAGTCCTCTAACTTGTGAGAAGGTGTAGTCCCTTTCGTTTGTTCAGGGATGGATTCGGTTGCTTCCTTCATCATTTCCTTCATTTTTTCACTATCTTCTACAGCACGTTTATGCCAGTCGATGGACTCTAATCCGAGTAGTTCGTCGTAAATTTGGTTTGCTAGATAAATAGGAAGTAATGTACCTCCAGCATTCGTCAATATAGCAAGACCTACATTTTCATTTGGCATGAATGAAACAAACGCTGAAAATCCATCGATATTACCGCCGTGATGAATCATTTTATAACCACGATAAGCGCTAATAAACCAACCAAGCCCATAACTATTTAATGGAGATTCAGGAAGTGATAAAGCTGGTTGATCTGGAATTGAATTATGTGGTGTAAACAGTTGTTGTAATAATTCAGGGGAGATTAGTTCATGATCTCCAAATTTCCCTTTGTTTAAGTGAAGAAGTACCCAATTTGCCATATCTTCAATTGTAGAATTAATACATCCAGCAGCACCAACTGTATCAATATTATGGAATGGAACTTCTTTTATTTCACCCTCATTTTCAACGTAAGGTAAAGCGTAATTGTCTGTATTTTGTGAGTCTGTAACAGAGAAGTTTGTTTGATCCATATTTAAAGGCTCTAAAATATGTTCTGTAACATATTGTTCCCATGTTTGATTCGTAATGTTTTCTACAATATAACTAATTGTCGCATACATTAAGTTGTTATAAAGAAATGCTGTACGGAACGGAGCATCAAGTGATAAATGTTTTATTTTTTCTACTATATCTTTTCGAGTTAAAGAAGAGCTGTACCAAAGAGCATCATGACGACTTACCCCAGTGCGATGAGAAGCTAAGTCTCGTCCTGTAACTTGTGAGCTAGCAAGTAGTTCTGATAAAGAGAAGTTAGGTATATAAGTCTGGACAGGAGTATCCCAATTAAACTTTGTTTGCTGTGCTAATAAACTTAATGAAAGTGTGCCAAAAGCTTTCGTTGAGGAACCAATTGCGAACCGAGTACTCGGTGTAACAGTCTCTTTTGTCTCTATATTACGATAGCCGAAACCTTCTGAAATAATAACTTCACCATCTTTTATAACAGCTACAGCACAACCAGGAACATGTAAATCCTTCATCATTTTTTCAACCGTTGTTTGTAAAGAAGTCATAACAGGAGTTTCAATTTTAGACATACTTCTAACCTCCAAATATAAATTTTGTTCTACCGCACTATACTTTCGGTAATAGAAAATAAAAACCTTTATAAATGTGGAAAGTTAATAATTTTGTAAGAATGAATGAAATTATTATTTATTTAGAATTTTATTTTTATTATAATTAATTTAAATTAAGATTTAGAAAAGATGGTGAAGAAGTGTGCTAACAATAAAGAGGGTGCTGTGCGATAATAAAAAAAATCCGATAGGTATAGATTCAAAAGTTGTGAAAATGAGTTGGCAGCTGGAATCGAGTAACCGAAATGTAAAACAACTTGCTTATCAATTGCAAGTTGCGAAGGATAGAGATTTTGAGATTATTATGTTTGATTCGCAAAAAGTAGAAACAGATCAAAGTTTACATATACCAATCAATTCATTTTCATACAGAGCAGAGACGCGTTATTATTACCGGGTAAAGGTATGGGATAATTACGGAGAAGAATCATCTTGGTCTAAAGTAGCATTTTGGGAGACTGGGTTACAAGAGCAAGATAGCTGGAAGGGAAACTGGATTGCTGCGAAAAAAGAGCGAACGCAGGTTATGTCTTTTAATAAAAATATTTCTATTAAAAAAGTAGTTAAAACAGCACGTTTATATATCACAAGTTTAGGGTTATATGAGTCTTCTATAAATGGTGAGCGTATTGGAGATTGTTATTTTACTCCTGGTTGGACAAGTTATGATAAGAGAGTATTGTATCAAACGTATGATATAACACATTTATTAAAGATTGGGCAAAATGATATTTCTGTACTGGTAGGTAATGGCTGGTATAAAGGGCCGATTACCGTACATCATGTACGTAATTATTATGGGAGAAGACGAGCAATAATTGCTCAATTACATATAACGTATGTAGATGGAACGAAAGAAAAAATTGTAACGGATGAAACATGGAAGGTAACTTCAAGCCCAATTTTGTACTCAGAAATTTATGAAGGTGAAGTATACGATGCTAGGCTAGAAGAAAGTGGGCAAGAGCTAGAAGATGTTGAAGTACTTGAGCATTCTAAACAAATAATTGTTGCGTAGGAAAATAAATCAATTCGTAAAATGAAAATTATAAAACCGATTTCTATTTCAAAACTACCGAATCACGAATGGCTCATTGATATGGGGCAAAATATGGTAGGTTGGGTTCGATTTACAGTCCGTCATGTTTATATTGGCCAAAAGATAGAATTGCATCATGCTGAAATATTGAATAAAGATGGTAATTTTTACGCTGGAAATCTCCGAAAGGCAAAACAAAAAATAGTGTATATAGCAAAAGGAGAGCAAGAGGAAACGTTTGAGCCTCATTTTACATATCAAGGCTTTAGATATGTGAAAATAAGTGGATTAACTCAGCCGCCTCAAATAGCAGATTTTGAAGGAATTGTATTACATACAGATATGGAAAAAGCGACTGAATTTGAAACGTCAAATCCATTAATCAATCAACTTCATCATAATGTGGAATGGTCTCAAAGAGGGAATTTTTTTGATGTGCCAACAGATTGCCCTCAGCGAGATGATCGACTTGGATGGACAGGAGATGCACAAATGTTCATTGGGACAGCTACGCAAATTATGAATGTACAATTGTTCTTTAAAAAGTGGCTCCAAGATTTATCATTAGATCAAAATGTTAATGGAGCTGTGCCTTTAGTTATTCCAGATGCTTTTGGGAAAAGAGAAGATTTTGATTTAGATACTTCTGGTGGTTGGGGCGATGCAGCAGTTATTTGTCCGTGGGTTCATTATTTGCATTACGGAGATGTATCAATTTTAAAAGAACAATACGACAGTATGAAGAAGTATATAGATTACATACGTTCACAAGGTGAGAACGAGTATTTATGGGATACAGGCTATCATTTAGGGGATTGGCTTGCATTAGATACGAAACCCGATGTATATGAAGGCGGAACAGACAAGCATTTTATTGCGACAGCTTATTATGCGTATTCTACATCACTTTTACGAAAGGTTGCTGAGATTTTAGGTGAACATACAGATGCTACGTTTTATAAAGAATTACATGCAAATATTGTTCAAGCGTTTCAAAATGAATTCGTTACACCAAATGGTAGGTTAATTTCGAATACCCAAACAGCTCACATATTAGTACTTCTTTTTGAACTAGTGAAAGATGATATGAGGGAGAAAGTATTTAATCGGTTAATTGAGCTTTTAAAAGAAAGTAAAAATCATTTAACAACTGGTTTCATAGGAACACCATATTTAAATTTAATATTAAGCACGTTTAACCGTCATGATCTTGCTTGTAAGCTTCTATTTCATGAAGATTATCCCTCATGGTTATACCAAGTGAAAAAAGGTGCCACAACGATTTAGGAACATTGGGATGGCGTGAAAGAGGATGGAACACTTTGGAATGATAGTATGAATTCTTATAATCATTACGCCTATGGCTCTATCGTTGAATGGATATACCGATATATTGTTGGATTAGAAGTGGAAGAAAAAAACCCTGCATATAAACATTTTTATATACAACCACATTTTGATTCGGATATAGAATGGATGAAAGTGAAACGTGAAACAGCTTACGGAGAAATTAAGATTGAGTGGTGTGTAGAAAAGGAACAAGCATTTTTACATGTATCTGTACCACCTAATACGAGTGCTACATTACGGATGGACGAAACAAGTTGGAAATCGGAACATAACATTGAAAGGGATTTAGGGTCAGGGGATTATACATTTACATTTTGTAAAAATATATGGAAGTAGAATTCTGTTTATATAGAAATATTTTTTATTGACGTGGATTATTAAATTCACTGTTTTTCATGTTATGATAAATTTCATATACGATTGAAAGAAGGTTTTTCTACATATGGAACATGCTGAATATGAATACTTAAATTTATGCCGCCATGTAATGGAGCATGGTACGAAGAAAGAAGATCGTACAGGGACAGGCACTGTATCTGTATTTGGATATCAAATGCGTTTTGATCTAAGTAAAGGTTTTCCTTTATTAACGACAAAGAGAGTTCCATTTCGCCTTGTAGCAAGTGAACTGCTTTGGTTTATGAAAGGTGACACAAATATTCGCTATTTATTGCAGCATAATAATAACATTTGGAATGAATGGGCATTTAAGAGCTGGGTAGAAAGTGACGAATATACTGGTCCTGATATGACTGATTTCGGTCTTCGCTCACAACAAGATGAGGAATTTAAAGTGCAATACGATGAGCAAATGGAATTGTTTAAAAAGAACGTTTTAGAAGATGATGATTTCTCAAATAAATATGGTTATTTAGGAGACGTATACGGAAAGCAGTGGCGTGCCTGGAAAACGACAGCTGGTGAGGCGCTTGATCAATTAAAAGATGTAATTGAAATGATTAAAAAAACGCCGGACTCACGTCGTCTAATTGTTTCTGCTTGGAATCCTGAAGATGTACCAAGTATGGCATTACCTCCTTGTCACACGCTATTCCAATTTTATGTAGCGGATGGCAAACTTTCTTGTCAGCTATATCAAAGAAGTGGAGATATATTCCTTGGAATTCCATTTAACATTGCAAGCTACTCGCTACTAACACATTTAATTGCACATGAATGCGGACTTGAAGTAGGAGAATTTGTTCATACAATTGGAGATGCTCACATTTATACGAATCATTTTGAACAAGTAGAAAAGCAATTGGCACGTGAACCACGTCCATTCCCGAAACTTACATTAAACCCAGATGTGAAATCTGTGTTTGATTTTGAAATGGAAGACTTAACGATTGAAGGATATGATCCACACCCAGCAATTAAAGCACCGGTTGCAGTATAATTGTAGAGGAGATGAAAAGATGATTGTTTCATTTATGGTTGCAATGGACGAGAATAGAGTAATTGGTAAAGATAATAATTTACCTTGGCGATTACCAAGTGAATTACAGTATGTAAAGAAAACAACGATGGGTCATTCACTTATTATGGGCAGAAAGAACTACGAAGCGATTGGTAGACCACTGCCTGGCAGACGTAATATTATTGTAACTCGTAATGAAGGGTATCATGTTGAAGGCTGTGAAGTAGCACATTCTGTGGAAGAAGTGTTTGAACTATGCAAAAATGAAGAGGAAATTTTTATTTTTGGCGGAGCGCAAATTTATGATCTCTTTTTACCTTACGTAGATAAATTATATATAACAAAAATCCACTATGCATTTGAAGGGGATACATTCTTCCCAGAAATGGATATGACAAATTGGAAAGAGATTTTTGTAGAAAAAGGTTTAACAGATGAAAAAAATCCGTATACGTACTATTACCATGTATATGAGAAGCAGCAATAATTATAAAAATTGATGTGAACATTCACATCAATTTTTTTATTTGTATTCATCAATATAAGTTTATAGATGATATTCAATAGTGCTATAATGATAAATAGCATGAAAAAATGCTAAATTTTTCAAGAGTATTCAAATAGAAAGAGGAGGAGAATCGATTGAGAAAGATATGGGGGATTCTTTTTCTTTGCTTAACATTCATGTTAGTCGGATGCGGTAAAGAAGAAAAACCACAAGACGCGTTTAATACATATGCAAAAGCATGGAATAAACAAAAGTTTGCAGAAATGTATGATCAATTATCAGAAAAGGCAAAAAAAGATATTTCAAAGAAAGAATTCACTGAGAAATATGAAAAAATTTATTCTGGCATTGAAGTGAAAGATTTAAAAGTAGAAACAGGGGAAGTAAAAGAAGATAAAAAAGATGAAGGCCCTGTTCCTTTTAAAGTAAGTATGGATACAGTTGGCGGTAAAGTCACTTTTGGTCATGAAGCAAAAATGGTGAAAGAAAAAGATGGAGATAAGGAATCTTGGAAAATAGATTGGACTCCTGATTTTATCTTCCCAGGTATGACAAAAGATAGTAAAGTGCGTATGCAAACGACAGAGCCAAAACGCGGAGAAATATACGATCGTAATGGGAAAGCTCTTGCAACGAATGGGAAAGCTTCTGAAATTGGAATAGTTCCAGAAAAACTAGACGATACTGCTCCGCAAACGAAAGAGACAGTAGCAAAGTTATTAAATATGTCTGTAGAAGAAATTGATCAAAAACTAGCTGCTAAATGGGTAAAACCAGGGTATCTCGTACCAATTGGAATTTTGCCTGAAGGGGCAACACAAAATACGTACATTGATTTAGCAGGTGTTTCAACAAAACCAGTAAATGTTCGTACATATCCGTTAGGGGAAGCAGCAGCACATCTTACTGGTTATATTGGAAAAGTGAATGCTGAAGATTTAAAAACGCTACAAAAGAAAGGCTATCAAGCAGATGATCCAGTAGGTAAAGCTGGTTTAGAGCAAGTACTAGAAGAAAAGCTACGCGGTAAAAAAGGCGGCCGTGTCTTTGTAGAAGATGCACAAGGAAAAGAAATTAAAAATTTAGCAAAAACAGATGCTGTTGATGGAGAAAATGTAACTTTAACGATTGATAGTGCTGTTCAAGAAAAAACTTATAATGAAATGAAAGGCGAGGCTGGTTCAAGCGCTGCAATTAATCCGAAAAGTGGAGAAACACTTGCACTTGTAAGTAGCCCAGCATATGATCCTAACATAATTGCAAGAGGGACATCAAAAGCACAACGCGAAGCATGGAATAATGATCCGAAGAAACCGATGACGAATCGATTTACACAATTATCAGTTCCAGGATCTGTATTTAAGCCTATTACAGCTGCAATCGGTCTTGAAACGAAAACAATTGATCCAAAAGAAGAGTTGAAAATTGAAGGATTGAAATGGACAAAAGATTCTTCTTGGGGTAATTATTATGTAACACGTGTAAAAGATGCGAATCCGATTGACTTTGATAAAGCGATGAAATACTCGGATAATATTTATTTCGCACAAGAAGCTTTGAAAATCGGAAAAGATAAATTTATGAGTGAAGCGAAAAAATTCGGATTCGATGAGAAACTACCAATTGAATATGGATTCCCAGCTTCTAAAATCGCAAATGATGGTATTAAAAACGATATTCAAATGGCAGACACAGGTTATGGACAAGGGCAAGTATTAATGACGCCACTCCATCTAGCATTAACGTACGCACCAATTGTTAATGATGGAAACATACCTTCTGCATATATTATTAAAACAGATAAGCAACCAAAAGTTTGGAAAGAGAATGTCATTTCAAAAGGCAATCAGGATATATTAAAAACTGCTATGACGAAAGTAATTAATGATCCAGATGGTACTGGAAAAATTGCTAAAATTGATGGTAAGACACTTGCTGGAAAAACAGGTACAGCGGAATTAAAAGTATCAAAAGAAGCCGAAGGAAAAGAACTAGGCTGGTTCGCTGCATTTGATTTAAATTCACCAGATATGGTCATTACAATGATGATTGAAGATGTAAAAGGTAGAGGCGGAAGTAACATTCCAGCTGAAAAAGTGAAACATGTGTTTCAAAAATAATATGTAAAAAAAGGCTATCTCTATCATTTGTAGAGGTAGCCCATTTATATGTAAGAATTCTTAATATCTGTATACTGAATTTTAAAGAAACAAAATAAATCATTAACTTACGAAAAAAAAGTAGCTATTTTTTATTGACATTGCATATAACTTTTTGTATTATACTTACATAAGGTAAGTTATTTACTTTCAAATTATAAATCTTGAATTAAAGATAAAATGTATAAAAGGGAGAGAATACAATGACAAAAGTACTATTTATTACAGCAAATCCAAATTCAGCAGAAGGTTCTTACGGAATGGCAGTAGGGGAAGCTTTCATCGAAGCTTATAAAAACGAACATCCACAAGACGAAGTTGTAACAGTTGATCTATTCAACACTACAGTACCGGCAATCGATGCAGATGTATTCGCTGCTTGGGGTAAATTTGCAGCAGGTGAAGGTTTTGAAACTTTAACTGAAGCTCAACAACAAAAAGTTGCAGCAATGAACACAAACTTAGAAACATTTATGCATGCAGATCGTTATGTATTCGTAACTCCAATGTGGAACTTTAGCTATCCACCAGTAGTAAAAGCATACTTAGATAACGTAGCAATTGCAGGTAAAACATTCAAGTATACTGAAAATGGTCCAGTTGGCTTATTAGAAGGCAAAAAAGCACTTCACATTCAAGCAACAGGTGGCGTTTATTCTGAAGGAGCATACGCATCTGTAGACTTCGGTCGCAATCACTTAAAAACAGTATTAGGATTCGTCGGTGTAAATGATACTGAATATATTGCAGTTGAAGGTATGAATGCAAACCCTGAAAAAGCACAAGAAATTAAAGAAGCAGCAATTGCTAATGCTCGTGAATTAGCAAAACGTTTCTAATATAGAATATTTAAAAATGTCCAAACACCTGTTGTTTGGACATTTTTTCTTCATTTTCCTTCGTTTGTCTAGTATAATGAAGGTCGGAGTGATAATAGGTGGGGGTTCTGTATGATTCAAACGTTTTTTAAAATTTTTTATTTAATTTTAATCGTAATTGCGATTACACCGAGAATGTGGCGTCTCAAAAGACAAGTAAATACGATGTCGCCACAAGAAAAAGATAATGTTGTGTACAAAACGACAAATTGGTTTGGTAAGAAAATGGTACGTGTAGCTGGATCTACAGTTGAAGTAAAGGGACTTGAAAATGTTCCAAAAGATAAGCCGGTACTAGTTGTAAGTAATCATCAAAGTAATATGGATATTCCTGTATTATTAGGTAACTTAAATAAACCAATTGGATTCGTTTCAAAAGCAGAGATTAAAAAGTTCCCAGTTGTACCAACTTGGATGGAACTTATGAATTGTGTATTTATGAATCGTAATGATCGTCGTCAATCTCTTCAAGCGATTAAAGATGGAATTGAACTATTAAAGAATGGACATTCTATCGTAATCTTCCCAGAAGGAACGAGAAGTAAGGGTGGCGAAATTGGAGAGTTTAAGGCTGGGAGTTTTCACCTTGCAGTAAAATCTGGTGTAGCAATCTTACCTGTAACATTAGATGGGACATATAAAATGTTTGAAGCGAATGGAAACCGTATGAAACCAGCTCATGCAACAGTAACAATTTCTAAGCCGATTACACCTGAAGAGTATGCGAATATGGATATTAAAGAGTTAACGAAGCATACACAGGATGTTATTGCATCACAATTACATAATCAATAAAAAAGGTTTCAGCTTATATAAGCTGAAACCTTTTTTTATGCTGTAGGTAAAACATAAAAGAGTACGCAGAAAAACATCATCGCACTACCACCTAAAACGAAAAGATGCCAAATGGCATGATTGAAAGGAAGCTTTTCCCAAAGGAAGAATATAGCCCCTACTGAATATAAAATTCCGCCCGCTAAAAGTAGTGAAAAGCCATGTCCAGTAAGATTCTCATAAAGTGGTTTAATTGCAACGATTATGAGCCAACCCATGATGATATAACATAATGTTGATGCTTTAATAAAGCGGCGTACAAAGAAAATTTTAAAGACGATACCTCCGATTGCTAGTGTCCATATTATAGCGAGTAACGTCCAGCCTAATGGTCCACGAAGCGTAATCAGTAAAAAAGGAGTATATGTGCCAGCGATTAATAAATAAATGGCTGAGTGATCTAGTATAGTAAATAATTTTTCTACTTTTGGATGGTGGATGCTATGTAACAATGTCGAAAACAAATACAGTAAGAACATACTTACACCATAAACCGTAAATGCAACTACAGCAGATGCGGTACCGTGCTTAGAGGCATGTATAATCAATATGATTAAGGCAGGGATGCTTAAAATGGCACCGATACCATGTGTAATTGCATTTGCAATTTCTTCTTTCACAAATTGTGTCATTCGTGTCATTTTTTCAGTCATAATGCAAATCCTTTCTACTATCATAAAATAATATGTCGTTTCCCTTACCATATCATACACAAGAGCAATAGAAAATGAAATTTGTATAATTGATTATATTTTTGAATTTTTTTGACAAAAGGCAATGGTTTTGTTGACGTTTTCAAACTTTTTTGACAAAATAAAATTATGCAATAGTAGGACAAGGAATCTACTAATAAAGGGGATGGAGAAATGTTTTCAAATATTGGCTTTCCAGGATTAATTTTAATTTTAGTAGCTGTACTCATTTTATTTGGGCCGAAAAAATTGCCGGAAATCGGAAAGGCTTTAGGGGAAACGTTAAAAGAATTTAAAAAATCAACGAAAGAATTGACTGATGATGCATTTCAAGAGAAGGAAAAGAAAGAAAAAATGTAATGAATTTTCCTTGTAATGGATAAATAAAGTGTGGTGAACGAGATGGAAGATCGGGAAATGAGTGTAGTAGAACATATAGTTGAGCTTCGCAAACGAGTAATATATACAGTGCTATCCTTTGTGCTATTTTTAATTGTTGGATTTACTTTTACGAAGGATATTTATTTTTGGCTTGTAAAAGATTTACCAATGAAATTAACTGTTCTCGGTCCAAGTGATGTATTGTGGATTTTTTTCTCGATTGCCACAGTATTTGCTATCGTTTGTACAATTCCTTTTGCTGCTATACAAATTTGGTTATTTGTAAAACCGGGTTTACATCCAAATGAACAAAAAATGACAGTAATGTATATACCGGTATTGTCTATATTATTTATTGCAGGTTTATGTTTTGGATATTTCATTGTAATGCCATTTTTATTTCATTTTTTAACTACGATAGGTAATGAAATGTTTAATACGATGTTTACGACAGAAAAGTATTTTCATTTTGTTCTTAATTTAACAGTTCCATTTGCTGTGATTTTTGAATTGCCTGTAGTCGTAATGTTCTTAACGAGTATAGGACTATTGACGGCGGAATTTCTAATAAAAATAAGAAGGTATGCTTATGTAGCATTGATTATCATTGCATCGTGTATATCTCCGCCAGATTTTTTATCTCATAGTTTAGTTGCGGTACCACTAATTTGTATTTATGAAATTAGTATCGCTTTATCAAAGATTGTTAGTAAGAGAAAAAAGAAAAGAGAAGAAGAAATCCAGTCGAAAAGTGCCTCGTTATAAAGGCACTTTTTTTATTTAGTTGTTATACTATAGCTATAAACGTATACAATATAAAGAAGAAAAAAATTATAGAATCTCCAAAATTTAGACAAACTTTGCGCTTTACTAAGTTTATACTAAAATCATTAAGCAATATACGGATAACGAGATTACTGTCTTATCGGATATTTAGGACGGAGGATGGATTAGGTGGAGATGAATAGAGTATAAATCTTCTAAACAAAAGGACTACAGGGGTTGACTAAGTATCCTTTTGTATTCATAGAAGTCTCCACTATAAACAACGTGTTACAGCGTAAAGTAGAGGAAGTTCAAAAATCCAATGAAAAAGAGGATTGATATTGTGATTACGAAAAGTTTTTATTTCACTCATTCAACAGGGGATTGTATTAAAATATTCGAAATCCCTGTCCTACAGGCGCAGCATCCATTATCGTTTTTAATTCAGTCCCGTCTTCAATTATTTATTGCAAAAATTCAAAAACAAAAGCACCCAAGATTTTCGTATTCATTCCGTGAATATTTACAAAATTGTTTGAAGTGGAATGATTATTTAAATGTATATAATACAAATACCCTTGAAAAAAATGCATGATACGGAGTATGGACAGGGTTAGTAAACTCTGTCTTTTTCATTTTAGGTATAAAAATATAATTAATTTGGTGAAATTTGTTCGAAATTGTTGAAAGCACAGGGAATGCTAGTATAATAACAAGGAGAGCGTATTGGAAAGGGAAGAATATAATATGCAAAAAATTAAAATTGTAACAGATTCAACTGCAGATTTAACGCAGGATGTAATCGCAAAGTATGGCATTCATGTGCTACCATTATCAATCTCTGTAAATGGACAAACATATTTAGATCGCGTCGATTTACAACCTGATGAATTTATTGAGGAAATGATCAAATCAGAGGAATTACCAAAAACATCACAACCGGCAATGGGTACATTTGTAGAAATGTATGACAAGTTAGGTGAAGATGGAAGTGAAGTACTTTCCATTCATATGACAAGTGGAATGAGTGGTACTGTTGCAACTGCCAATAGTGCTGCATCAATGACCGACACAAAAGTAACAGTTGTTGATTCACAATTTATTACACATGCTTTAGCATATCAAGTAATAGAAGCTGCAAAAATGGCAAATGAAGGACGCTCACTAGAAGAAATTTTAAAACGTGTAGATGAAGTGAGAAAGAATACTCGTTTATATGTAGTAGTAGATACATTAGAAAATTTAGTGAAGGGTGGGCGTATCGGTAAAGGAAAAGCGTTTATCGGTTCGCTACTTAACATAAAGCCAATTGCTAGCCTTGAAGATGGTGTTTATAACCCTGTAACGAAAGTGCGTAGCCAAGGTCAAATTGTAAAAACGTTAGCTAAGTTATTTGAGGAAGATACAGCTGGAAAAGTTGTAAAAGCTGTTGCAATTCCACATGCGAAAGCAATTCCTTTAGCTGAAAATGTAAAAGCGGCTGTTGAAAAAGTAAGTGGATTTGCTAAATCAGAAATTTTCTTTACAACGCCTATTATTAGTACTCATACAGGTCCGGGTGCAATCGGATTTATGTATTTAGCAGAGTAATAAAAAAGCTACTTGAAATGAATTTTCAAGTAGCTTTTTTATGCCGACTTTTTATGCCGACTTTTGAGGGCGATAAAACCCTCTACCTCAAAAATTAGCGAAAATAAAGAAGTTAGGTTGGAGTCAGGCTGCCCGTAAACGCCGGATTGGTGTGGGCTAATAATCAATGGGCGAGGAAGCCCCCATTGATTAAAGCTTCACTTTATGTGAATAGAAAGTAAGAAATAAGAAGGGCTATACAGGCACTACTGCTAATGATATAGCGAGTCTGCAGATATTCATTCATAGAAAACACCCACTGATTACAGTTTCACTTTATGATTTTCTATAGTATATGTTGGATATTGAAAATAAGTAGTTACGTTATACTTGTAATGTTTCAATTTTTTCATTTGTTTGCTTATCATTTGTTACGCTATTATAAGTGAAAGTTTGGCCTAAAAAGAGTACATGCAGTTGTTCCCACGGTAACATACGTAAATTCCAATTATTTCGAAGCCTTGTTACTGCCTCGCGAGGTGTTTCATCTGCGAGTGCAAAAGTTCCGTAATGCATTGGTATAAAGTGTGTAGCGTTTAAGTCTAAATAAGCTTGCACAGCCTCCTCAGGTGAAACGTGAGATATTTTCATAAACCATTCTGGTTCATAAGCTCCAATTGGCATAAGAGCAATATCAATTGAAAAGCGTTTACCAATTTCTTTGAAACCTTGGAAATAGCCACTGTCACCACAAAAATAAATGGTTTCTTTCGTTGTTTCATTATTAATAATCCATCCGCCCCAGTGAGATGTATTCATATCAAATAAGGATCTTCTCGTCCAGTGCTGGGCAGGGACAAAGTGAAAGGAAACATCACTAACTGTTGTATTTCCCCACCAATTATACTCTTCTACGTTAGTAAATTTTTTGCGAGTAAATAATTTTTTCAGCCCAATAGGTACTAAGTATAAAACATCATCATTTAGCTGGCGAAGCGTTGAAAAATCTAAATGATCATAATGACCGTGCGAAATGAGGACAATATCAATTTTAGGTAGTTCTTGTATAGAAAGACCAGGTTCCGTAAGTCTAGGAACTAATTTTAATTTTGAAGCCCATACTGGATCTGTTAATATATTTAATCCATTCATTTGGATAAGGAATGTGGAATGACCAATCCAAGTTACAGTCGTCTTTTCAAAGTTGTTTTGTAGGAATTTACTTTGTTTAACAGGTGATTGTTCTACTAAAAAAGAAAAATCCTTTTTATTTTGTTTTCGCTCTTTTCGCCAACGTAGGAAGGAACGAATTGATTTTTTTGTGCTTACATTGTCCATATTTTCATAACGTTTTGTCATGAACATCACCTCATTTAAAATCGTTGTAATTGTATTGTACCGAAATGTTGTTAAGGAATACAGTGTATAACATGGATGAATGTTTAAGGTATTGTTAAAAAATAGGGGGATGCATTTACAAAAGTAACAATTAAGTTCGTTTTGCAGCTTCTATTTAGAGAAATAATAGTAAAAAAATAAATTTTGTCTAGTAATTGGCTTGAAATAAAGAAGTAACATACGTAAATTCGTACGATTTCGTGAACAAATGTAGTAAACAATTTTCTCGTAGTGTTAACTTTTGTTATGATAAACATAACCTATTTAAATTTAGGATAGAGAAAAGAGGTTTATAAATGAAGCGTTATCAAAAAGTAATTGGTCTTATGGTTGTATTTTGTCTCTTTGTACTTGCTGGATGTAGTGGATCAGGTTCAAAGCTTCGTAAACCACTGAATTGGGATTTAGAAACTTTCCAATTTACAAACCAAGATGGAAAGTCATTTGGTACAAAAGATTTAAAAGGAAAAGTTTGGGTTGCTGACTTTATGTTCACAAATTGCCAAACAGTTTGTCCACCAATGACTGCTAATATGGCAAAACTGCAAAAGATGGCAAAAGAAGAGAAATTAGACGTTCAGTTTGTTTCGTTTAGTGTAGATCCAGACCTTGATAAGCCGGAGAATCTAAAGGCTTTCATTCAAAAGTTTACAGAGGATACTAGTAACTGGAACTTATTAACGGGTTATTCGTTAGAAGATATTACAAAGTTTTCAAAAGATAATTTCCAATCACTTGTAGATAAACCTGAGAATGGTCAAGTTATACATGGAACATCATTTTACTTAATTGATCAAAACGGAAAAGTAATGAAAAAGTATAGTGGCATTAGTAATACGCCGTACGAAGACATTATACGTGATATGAAGCGATTAGTGGATTAAAAAGAAGGGTGCAAAGCACCCTTCTTTTTTTACATTAGTCTATGGATAAAATGTCATGCTGTTGTGGTAACTTTGGCGCTCGAATTTCTAACACGCCGTTTTGATACGAAGCTTTCGCTGCTTTTTTATTAATTGAGTACGGTAATTTAATCAATCTTGATGCTTCTGAAATGGAACGTTCTCGGCGATAATAGTTATGAGATGTTTCTTCCTCGGCCTCTTCAAGTATTTCTTCTTTTACAGAGACTTTTAAGTATTCACTTTGTATTTCAATTTGAATTTGTTCTTTTTGTATACCTGGTAGTTCAGCTGTAACAACGAGTTCTTCACCAACTTCATATAAATCTACAGGGAATGTTAATAAACGGTTTCCTTTTTGGAAAAAATGATTTAAATCAGCGATTACATTGCGAAGTGGTGTTTGCTCGAAAAAATCATCAATTTGCTTTAAATAATTGCGAACCGGTGGGCGAGAAGTGTCTTTTTTTTCTTCACTCATGGTATTCCCTCCTAGAAATCAATTTGCAATATCATATGACAAAAGCGGAGAAAGGTGATTGCCTAGTTTTCATGTTTTCATAAAAAATTGTTAAAAATGTGAAATGGAGTGATTTTTTTATAGTTTTTGGTCGCCATATTCAATTGATTATGCTAGTATAAATAGGGTTGATATAGTAGTATATAGACAGAATGAAAACTGAAAGAGGGTAAGAAGTATGTGTGGTTTTGTAGGATGTTTATGTGAAAACCCTAGAGAGTTTTCAGAAACAGAAAAACATCAATTTGAAAATATGAACACGATGATTTTCCACCGCGGTCCAGATGACGAAGGATATTTTCGTGATGAACATGTACAATTTGGCTTCCGCCGTTTAAGCATCATTGACTTAGAGGCAGGACATCAGCCGCTAACTTATGAAAATGATCGATATGTAATTATTTTTAATGGTGAAATTTACAACTATGTAGAATTACGTGAAATGTTACTTGAAAAAGGTGCAACGTTTGCAACGCAATCTGATACAGAAGTTATCATTGCATTGTATGCACATATGAAAGAAAAATGTGTAGACTATCTTCGTGGTATGTTTGCATTTATGATTTGGGATCGTGAAGAGAAGAAACTTTTCGGTGCACGTGACCACTTTGGTATTAAACCTTTATACATTGCACAACAAGGTGATACTACATTCTTCGCATCTGAGAAGAAAAGTATTATGCATGTGATGGAAGATAAAGGCGTTAATCCAACGTCACTACAACATTACTTTACGTACCAATATGGTCCAGAGCCAGAAACATTAACAATTGATGTTAATAAAATCGAGCCTGGTCATTATTTCGTAAAAGAAGTTGGTAAAGAGATGGAAATCCATCGCTACTGGAAACCTTATTTCAATGCTTCAAGCGCAACGAAAGAGGAGCATATCCAAGCAATTCGTGATGTGTTATATGATTCAGTAAAAGTGCATATGCGCAGTGATGTACCAGTAGGTTCATTCTTATCTGGTGGTATCGATTCATCTATTATCGCTTCTATCGCAAGAGAAATGAATCCAAATCTTTTAACATTCTCTATTGGTTTTGAACAACGTGGCTTCAGTGAAGTTGATGTTGCCAAAGAAACTGCTGAGAAATTAGGGGTTAAAAACCATAACGTATTCATTTCAGCGAAAGAGTTTATGGATGAGTTCCCAAAAATCATTTGGCATATGGATGATCCTTTAGCAGATCCAGCAGCTGTACCATTGTACTTCGTTGCAAAAGAAGCACGTAAGCATGTAACAGTTGTTCTTTCAGGTGAAGGTGCAGACGAGCTATTTGGTGGGTATAACATTTACCGTGAGCCAAACTCACTAAAAATGTTCTCTTACATTCCTAGCCCAGGTAAGAGCGTTCTAAAAGCATTAAGTGGTGCTCTTAAAGAAGGCTTTAAAGGAAAGAGCTTCCTAGAGCGTGGATGTACGCCAATTGAAGAGCGTTACTATGGAAATGCGAAAATCTTCCGTGAAGAAGAGAAAGTTGAATTAATGAAGTATTACAATGAAAGTGTTAACTATATGGATATCACGAAACCATTGTATAACGAAATTAAAGATTATGATGATGTAAGCAAAATGCAGTACATTGACATGTTCACATGGTTACGCGGTGACATTTTATTAAAAGCTGATAAAATGACAATGGCAAATTCATTAGAACTTCGTGTACCGTTCTTAGATAAAGAAGTGTTCGATGTTGCATCTAAAATTCCAACTGAATTTAAGATTGCTAACGGAACTACGAAAGCTATTTTACGTGAAGCAGCACGCGGAATCGTTCCAGATCACGTATTAGATCGTAAAAAACTTGGATTCCCAGTACCAATTCGTCACTGGTTAAAAGACGAAATGCATGATTGGGCTATCAATATTATAAACGAGAGTAAAACAGAGCATTTAATCGACAAACAGTACGTATTAAACTTACTGGAAGCACATTGTGCAGATAAAGGCGATTATAGCCGTAAAATTTGGACTGTACTTGCGTTTATGGTATGGCACCAAATTTATGTTGAGCATAAATACGATACGAATAAGTTCCACGAAGAAACGAAACGTGCGTATAGCTTAGTTTAATTAGAAAAACCTTAAGATCGCATATGATCTTAAGGTTTTTTTCATAAATAGAACGAATTATTGATACAATAATAGTAAAAGGATGGACAACATATGATTACGTTTGAAAAAGTAAGTGTAGAAAATGAAAACGTTGTTAAAGAAATGTTTCGCTCACATAGTTTAAGTGAGAATCAGGTACAGTATTGTGTGAAAGTTGATGATACATATATTGGTGTAATAGATTATCGTGTTCAAGAGGAGAGTGCGGTTTTATCTCAGTTAATTATTCACTTTGATTATCAAAGTTACGGTTATGGAACAAATACGTATTTTACATTTGAAACGATGATGAAAGAAAGAAATGTGAAAGAGATAAAAGTAATACAAACGGAATTAACGGAACAAGCTAAATTTTTCATAGAGAGCTTTGGTTTTAATGAAGAAGATGGAATATATGTGAAGAAAATTTAACGATGCGTAGTTACGCGGGATAAATATTAGGCAGGTGGATATATGACGATGACTTCTGGTCTTGTATTAATTGGAGCGTGTTTTCTAGTAGCAGAGCTAATCCATATGTTCATTCGAAAAAGAATGAATAAGAAGAAAAAGCCGTATGAATTACAATATGCCCCTGTGTTTTTCCTTTTATTTTGTATGCTGATTACATTACAAAATGTAACGAACTTCCCGCCGCTTATAAATATTTTTTTAAAGTTCGGTTTGCTGTATAGTAGCACTGGAATAGCTCTTTTATTCCTTTTGTTTTGCATACGTTATATTCACTATCAATCGTATATATTTATTTTAAATTGGTTAAAGCAAAATGATAGAAACCGCCTTACATAAGGCGGTTTTTTTGTATTTGTAATAGCTTTGAAAGAAACAGCTTTATCTAATAGAAGTTCCATACAACACACAATACGAACTGTAATGGGTGCAATCTGAGATGAAATATAAGAAATGTGATAACAAGATACAGGTGTTTTTGTATATAAAGCTCAAAAATTCATTTTAATTTATTGAAATGATTAGATGATCCTACATATTATCTGTTGTTAGTATGTGGTACTATGTATTCTTAATCAGTAACGTAAGTAGGTGTATAAATTTGAAATGTGAATCAACTAGTTTATCCCGCTTTAATGGGCAGTAAGCCCCCCACCTCAAAATTCAGTGAAAGCAAAGAAGTTAGGTGGGGGTCGGGCTGCCCATAAAAGTCCGATTGGTGAGGGCTAATAATCAGTGGGGATGAGGAAAACCCCCACTGATTAAAGTTTCACTTTATCTTAAGTGCTGACAAATAGCAGAAGGAAATTTTTTAGGAGGTATCGTTTTTGTATGTTTAATATAGATAATTTTAAATTACTAGGGGTTTTGACAGGTTCTACGATTGGAATCATGTTAGAAAATCATTTTATTAAAATGAATGAAAATAATAATTTTAAAATACAAGTAGTAAAAACAGTATTAGGTCTTAGTTTCATGTTCATGATACAGCTCATACTAAAAAAAATAATACCTGATATGTATTATTTACGTTATGTATTGACTGGAATTACAATTACTTTCTTATGCCCATTTCTTTTTCACATGTTACGGTTAAAAAATGTGAGTAGCAAATAAGAACAAAAATATTTTGAATAAAAATGAGGTTGAAATTATATATATTGAAAAAGTTTTCTGATATATCTATTGACAATGTATGAGATATACATTAATCTTTAGATGTAAATGATAATCATTTTCAAATAGGAGGACTTATGACACGCACTAAAAATATTTTTATACTTTGCGTTATGTTATTAATGGTCGTAATCGCAGGGTGCGATAAAGAAGAAGAAAAGAAAGATAAAGATACATCTGTAAAGGCAAAAGATTCATATAGTATAAAGCATGCAATGGGTGAAACGACAGTAAATGGTACGCCAAAAAGAGTTGTCGTTTTAACAAATGAGGGTGCTGAGGCACTTTTAACTGTTGGGGTAACGCCAGTTGGAACGACAAAACCACGTGCTGGTGATGAATGGTATACTCATTTAGCGAAAGAGTTAAAAAATACGAAAGTAGTAGGAACTGAGCGTGACATTAATTTAGAGGCGGTAATGAAGCTTCAGCCGGATTTAATTATCGGAAACAAAATGCGTCACGAAAAAATATACGAGCAGTTAAAAGAAATCGCGCCAACAGTATATGCTGAAACATTGCGCGGTGATTGGAAAGAAAACTTTACGCTTTATACAAAAGCTGTAAATAAAGAAAAAGAAGGGCAAAATGCTCTTAATGATTATAAAAAGCGTATTGCAGCAATAAAAGAACAATTAGGTGATAAAATTAATTCTAAAGTTTCCATTATTCGCTTCGTCCCAGGTGATGTTCGTATTTATCAAAAAAATTCATTCTCAGGCGTTGTATTAAATGATATTGGATTTAAACGACCACCACTACAAGATAAAGATGAATTTGCGATAAAAGGAATTACAAAAGAGCAAATTCCAAATATGGACGGGGACTATATATTCTATTTCACATCTGATAAAGATGCGGATAAGAATAATGAAGGAACCACGTTAGCGAAAGAATGGACAGAAGATCCACTCTTTAAGCAGTTACAGGCTTCTAAAGATAATAAAGTATTCCAAGTAGATGAAGTGATTTGGAATACAGCAGGTGGTATTGTAGCTGCAAATCTTATGTTAGATGATATTGAAAAATATTTTCTAAAATAAATGAACGGTCGAGTACATCACTTTAAATGGGTGATGTGCTTTTTTATTTATAAAATACAGAAAATTCCTTCTTTTGAATGCGGATAAGTTGTACAATTAAACCAATCATGGAATAAAGGAGTGGGAATAAATGAAAGCTACTCATAAAGATTGGATTTTGTTTAACGGAAGAATGGTAAATACGAAGGAAGAACAGCCGATGATTCCATTAGAGGAGAGAGGCTTTCAATTTGGGGATGGTATATATGAGGTATTCAGACTATATGATGGGAAGCCACATTTATTAGATTTACATTTAGAACGATTCTTTAATTCTATGGAAGAAATAAAACTAATTCCGCCGTTTACTAAGGAAGAGTTGGTGGAAGAGTTACATCAAATGATTGAAAAAAATCACTTTCAAGAAGATGGGAATGTATATTTGCAAATATCAAGGGGTGCTCAAGCACGTAATCATGTGTATGAATCAAATATGGAACCAACATATTTTGCAAATATAGTTTCGTTTCCAAGGCCAATTACTGCAATGGAACGAGGGATAAAAGTTACTGTAGAAGAGGATATACGCTGGAAGTTCTGTCATATAAAATCTTTAAACTTGCTACCTAATATTATGATTAAAAATAAAATAAACGAACAAGGCTATCAAGAAGCGATATTAGTACGAGATGGAATTGTAACGGAAGGGTGTCATTCAAATTTCTTTATGGTGAAAAATAATAAATTGATTACACATCCGGCTGACAATTTCATTCTCCACGGCATTACACGTAAATTCGTTATTACATTAGCGAAAGAGTTACATATTGAAGTAGAAGAACGAGAATTTTCACTACAAGAAGTATTTGAAGCTGATGAGTGCTTCTTCACAGCGACACCACTTGAAATATTCCCAGTCGTTCAAATAGGTGATGAACAGTTTGGAACCGGTGGAAGAGGACTAATTACAAAGAAACTCCAAGTTGCATATGAAGAAAGTATTCGTTTGTTTAAAGTTACGAACTAATATTGAAGAAAAAAGCTGGTATTCCTCCAGCTTTTTTTCATGATATAATTCAAGCATAGGACAAGATTTGAAAACGCTGTAAAAAGGGGATTTAATGTATGAATTATGAAGATTTTAAAGAAGTAATTCACGGTAGACGAAGTGTTAGGAAGTTCACAGAACAAGAAGTATCCACTAGTGATATAAAAGAAATTATTGATTGTGCTCGTTATGCACCTAGTGATACGAACTCACAAACTTGGGAGTTTTTGGTCATAATGAACCGAGAGAAAATTAAAGAAATTGAACAAATGACATGGGATGCATTACATAAACTTGCGGCAAAAGCGGCAGAAAACGGAGAAGAGAAAGCAGGGAAATTACTTACACGTTCTTTCGGAACATATGCGACAGCTTTCTCGGAGGCACCAGTATTAATCGTGTGTTTGGCAACACCATATGAATCAAAATTTCGCGAAAAGATATTTGATCCAATTGCTTTTGTTCCAGATTCAGTTTGGGAAGAAGAAGGGATTAAGAGTAGCTGTTTAGCAGCACAAAATTTAATGTTAGCTGCGCATGCGAAGGGGCTTGGTACTTGTCCGATGACAGGACCGGTATTGTTAGCTCAAGATGAACTACGACAATATTTACAAATTGAGCCTGAAAAACAAATAAATATGGTTATTTCACTTGGTTTCCCGAAAGATAAGCCGAAGAAACTTCCAAGAAAAGAAGTAGATGAGATTACAACATTTGTTTTTTAAAGCTCAAAATAAAAAGACATTGTATGAACAATGTCTTTTTATTTTGGAGAGGTATGTAATTAATCTGTTGGGCTAAAATGATAGATAAGAGGGAATTACTATTTATTTCATAAAAAAAATTAATGTTCTATTAAGGAAAGTATGATACATTAATCGTGAGCAATATTCTATTTGTTCATGAAAGTGTTGAAAGTAGTCTTAAAATTTAAAAGTTATTTTTGTATAATAAATTATAATGAAATGACAGGGGGGATGAATTTTGAAAAAATTCATAATCACTGGATTGTCTGTATTGTTACTAGCTGGTTGCGGTACTCCACAGGAAAAAGAGGGTACACAATCAAAGCAGGAAGAAAAAGTTGTAAACGCAAGTAATGAGAATGTAGTTGTATTTCCTGAAGGATCGGTGCCAGGAGGAGAAGGAAAAGTGAAAGTTATTACGCCAGATGGCACGTCTGAAAATGGTAATATACCGGCTGTGTTCATCAAAAAGGATACTTTAATTCAGCAAGTTGAATTAGAGCTTTCTAATTTTCAAAACGATAAAGAAACGTTTATATTTGTAGATCAAGTATATGCAGATAAACATCAAGTCACTAGTACAACACAGACAACCGTACAATTAAAAGAAAAGATGCTTGAGACAGGTAATCATACGATTACTGCAGTTCAGTATGAAAACAATGACCCGAAAGGAAAGGTTATTAGTTTTAATCAAGCAACATTTGAAACAAAACCTGCGTCTTAATTAAGGATAAAAAGCACATTACTCAAAAAGTAGTGTGCTTTTTTGTTTGGACTAGCGGATGTAATAGTGAATAACTTGTTTCGCTTTCTAATACGATTAAGTAGGAAGAACTCACTTGTTATTACTATGGTAGAGAAAGAGGTTGAAGGTGTGAATCGATGTATTCGTATCGCCTTGATTAGTATAAAGATGTCAGTAATTTGGTTTACTATACAAGAGGCTATTCAAATTACATTCAATTATCAAATTCATGATTTGTTAATAGGAGCTATTTGTTTTATCATTATTTATCTTTTTTATGATAAACTCGGATTAAGGTAAGTTTTAAAAGAGAAATGTAGGTATTTCATTTGAAATGTCGAATAGGACATACGATGTCGTAATAACAAATTTTCTATTGTTTACTGTGAAACAGAAGAAGGGGAGAGAGTAGTTATGAAACGAGCTCTTATTAATATTGATTATACATATGATTTTGTAGCTGAAAAAGGTGCTTTAACTTGCGGGAAACCAGGGCAAGAAATTGAGAAGGAAATTGTACATATAACGAAGCAATATATTGAAAATGGAGATTACGTTGTCTTTGCGATTGATAAACATGAAGAAAACGATGCATATCATCCAGAATCAAAGTTATTCCCGCCTCATAACATAGCAGGTACAAATGGAAGAGATTTGTTTGGTGAATTACAAGATGTATACGAAACATATAAAAATGCAGAGAATGTATATTATATGGATAAAACACGATATAGTGCATTTGCAGGAACAGACTTAGAGATGAAGTTAAGAGAAAGAGGAATAGAAGAAGTTCATCTTGTTGGTGTTTGTACTGATATTTGTGTTCTTCACACAGCAGTAGACGCTTATAATAAAGGATTTAAAATTGTAGTTTATGAAAAAGCGGTTGCATCTTTTAATGCGCAAGGACATGAATTTGCACTTGGACATTTTAAGTCATGCTTACATGCAGAAGTAAAGTGAAAAAGAGGCCTTTAATTTAAAAGGTCTCTTTTTACGTTATAGCCCATTGTAAGTAACCTCCGCGAGTCAAAATATTTTCAAATGAACAATTCGGCGTTGTATTAATATGCCCCTTTTGTTTAGGGAAGTATTGAGGTCTTAAAATAAAGTCACTTATAAAAAAATGTATCGTTATCTCCCTTTAGTTGATGAAAAAGGGTATATTTATAGAAGAAAGTGTAACAAGTATTAAGTAAATCAAAAGATATAACAATAAATTAGTTTTTCATGAAATTTTCATTAGTTAAGGGTGTGGATGGATGAGTTTATTAACGTATACTGAAGAATTTTTTAATTATGTAAGAGAGTTTTTACTTTTAAGATTTTTACTATTTGCTTTAGTTCTAATCATTATCTCATTTGTAATCAACCGTATTATTGATTGGTTTTTTAGGAAATCAAGCTTTTTTGATGAAGAGGTAGAGCAAACGATTCAAAGTGTGATTCGATCTATTTTTAGATATATCATTATCATTAGTCTAATCATATATTTAATTAGCCAATTTGTAGATATAAAAAGTATCATTGCAGGTGCAGGGATAGCGGGGGTTGTTATCGGTTTTGCTGCACAACAGATGCTAAAAGATGTTATATTAGGCTTTGCGCGATTAGCGGACAAAGAGTTTCGTGTTGGAGATTTTGTTACTTTTAACGGAACAAATTCAGGAACGATTGAGGAAATTAGTATTCGTTTTATGCAAATTCGTGAATGGTCAGGGAAACTCCTAACTATACCACATGGAGAGATTAGAACGATACAAAATTTTAATAAAGGATGGATGCGCGTAATTGAACGGATTACGGTAAGTTATCAGGAAGATCCTACAAGAATTAAGGAATTGTTAGAAGAAGTTTGTGTGAATTGTAATGAAAAATTGGCCCCGAGTCTTTATAAAGTAGAGGATGAAGCTGTTGAGCCGTTTAAATATGTTGGTGTTACAGATTTAAATCCGAATCTTAAATACGTTGGGTATGAATTTTGTATTACAGGTTTAATAAAGCCAGAAGATTATTTTGAAACTTCTAGACAAGTAAGGTTTGAATTAATGTCTATGCTTCATAAGAATCAAGTGCAGATGCCAGCAGCAAATATGGTCATTACTGCTGAAAGCTTACAGCATACCCGTGCTGGACAATCTTTATCCCACTTTAATGGGCAGTAAGATCCCCACCTCAAAATTCAGCGAAAGCAAAGAAGTTAGGAGGGGGATCAACTGCCCATAAAAGTCCGATTGGTGAGGGCTAATAATCAGTGGGGATGAAGAAAAACCCCACTGATTAAAGTTTCACTTTATCGGACAGTTAAAGTAGAACAGTTTGTTAACGAAAATTCTGCATCCAACATTGGATAGAAAAATATTAATAAAATGATTGAGATAAAGAAAGAGCCGAAGGAATTTGGCTCTTTTTAATTTGTAGAATTTAGAAATTTCTTAATGTTATAATGGTAGTTGGTGATGAGAATGAACTTTGAAGAAAAAGAGATGCATCGTTTAGAAGCATTAAAAGCAATTGCTGAATTATTAAATGAAGCAACAGACTTACAGGACATGTTAGAAAAAGTGTTACATACATTGTTACAAGTTATGAATTTAGAAACAGGGTGGATCTTTTTTATTGATGAAAGTGGAAAGCACCGTATGCTTGTAGATCAAAACTTACCTCCAGCTCTTACTTGGCAAGAGAAGAAGCCAATGTGTGAAGGAGACTGTTGGTGTGTAGAGCGTTTTGTGAATGGCAGATTGGAAAAAGCAACAAATATTATTGAATGTAAGCGAATAGAGGATGCGATCGAATGTAATTGGGGAGAGACAGAAGATGTAACGCATCATGCGACAATTCCTCTTAGGTCTGGATCGGAGAAATTTGGTCTATTAAATGTGGCTTCGCCCCAAAAAACACATTTTGCAGAGGAAGAATTAGCATTATTAGAATCAATTGCATTTCAAATAGGTACGACAATACAACGTATTCAGTTAGTAGAAAAAGAACGTAAATACGTAGTGGTAGCTGAAAGAAATCGATTAGCTCGTGATTTACATGATTCAGTAAAACAATTGTTATTTTCTATTATGCTAACAGCAAAAGGTACTCTAAACATGACGCAAGATAGAGACTTGCAAGAGATGTTAAGTTATATTGGAGAATTATCACAGGAAGCATTACAAGAAATGACGCTTTTAATTTGGCAATTAAGACCGGAAGGATTAGAGAAAGGTTTAGCAGAAGCAATTAAAAATTACGGGAAGTTGTTAGGGATTTTTGTGGAAGTTCGAATTGATGGAATGGTTTCAATTGGGGATGAAATAGAAGAAGTTTTATGGCGTATTAGTCAAGAAGCAATACATAATTGTAAAAAACATGCTTCATGTGAAAAGGTAAATGTTCTTTTAAAAATAGAAAATAACCAGCTATATTTTTACATAGAGGATAACGGAATAGGATTTATACAAGATAACGTAAGAGAGACAGCGCTCGGTTTAAAAAGTATGAAGGAACGTATTCAGTTAATGAAGGGATCGTTTCAAATAAAAACGGAGTTGAAAAAGGGTACGAAAATTGAAATTCAATTGCCGGTTTGAAGGGGAGAATAAGGTTGAAGATTAAATTACTTTTAGTTGAGGATCATCATATTGTTCGAAGAGGACTTGTATTCTTTTTGAAAACGAGAGAAGAATTTGAAATTGTTGGGGAAGCAGAAAATGGGGAAGAGGCATTAACATTCGTCCAAACAAAAAGGCCAGATATAGTATTAATGGATCTATCAATGCCGAAGATGGATGGTATTGAAGCAACAAAACGAATAAAACAGTATGATGAGACAATAAAGATACTTATATTAAGCAGTTTTTCAGAGCAAGATTATGTTTTACCAGCACTAGAAGCTGGAGCAGATGGTTATCAATTAAAAGAAGTACAACCTGAGCAACTTGTAGCTTCTATCATTGCAGTACAGGAAGGGAATGCGAATTTTCACCCGAAAGTAACACCAGCACTCTTAGGACGGTCAGCGGTCAAAAAAGAAAAAGAAAACCCTTTTTCCATGTTAACGAAAAGAGAGCAAGAAGTACTTCGTGAAATTGCGAAAGGGAAAAGCAATAAGGAAATTGCAGCAGAGCTTCATATTACAGAACAAACTGTAAAAACACATGTTTCAAATGTTTTAGCTAAGTTGGAAGTAGATGATCGTACGCAAGCTGCATTATATGCGGTGAAACATGGAGGGAATAATAAATATGAATAATTATGTACCATGTTGCGACAGAATACATAGGAGTCTTTAAAATTTTGCGGGATAATAATCAGAGGGAGATGTACAATACTCTCGTTAATTAAAATTTCAATTTATAGTAGTGCCAAATAAAGGTTTTTCTTCTTTCGATAATTAGGTACAATAAAGCTACGATGGAAGGGGAAGATATGCTATGCCAGGTACAAGAAATGGGCTTGGAAAGATTCAGGCTTCGTTAAACGGTTTATCACCGAAATTGCGAAGTATTGCTGAACATATTTTGAAACATCCACAAGATGTTGTACATAAATCTATTACAGAATTAGCTGAAGTTACGAATAGCTCCGAAGCTACGATATTCCGCTTATGTAAGCATCTTGGTTTTCAAGGGTTTCAAGATTTAAAGATTACATTAGCTCGTGAAATTGTACATACTCCAATGCAAAATATTCATGAAGAAGTATCGGCGGAAGATAGTATGGTAACTGTTGCTAAAAAAGTTTTTCATTCGCATATTACAGGACTGCAAGATACATTACATTTGCTAAACGATACAGCACTAGAGCAAGCGGTAAAAGTATTGCAAGATACAATCCGTATTGAGTTTTATGGAAATGGTGGTTCCGGTATTATTGCGATGGATGCATATCATAAATTTATGAGAACTGGTATTTCTTGTATTGCTCATACAGATTCACATTTTCAAATTATGGGTGCGGGTTTACTAACTAAAGAAGCAGTGGTCATTGCAATTTCTCATTCTGGTAGCAATAAAGGGTTACTGGAAGCGTTAGAAGTAGCAAAAGCAAGGGGAGCTCGTATAATTGCGATTACGAGCTATCAGAAATCAGCATTGAGTCAACTTGCTGATATTACATTATACACTTCAACACGTGAGACGGAATTCCGCACAGAAGCAAGTTCATCACGACTAGCACAGTTAAGTTTGTTAGATACTTTATACGTTGGGTTATCATTACAACGACAAGAAGAAACGTTGCAAAATTTACAAAGTATACGTGAAACAATTTCGATGAAACGAATATAAAAGGCAATTTAAATGTTCAATTTCGATAATTACTGATAGGGTAATTAGTCCATTATGGGGCTGATTATCCTTTTTTGTTTGCATAATGAATAAAAAGAATGAATATTCAATTCAATTCGTATAATGTAGATATGAAATTTGAATTGTATGTTTGGCATATGGGAGGAAGACAAAGCCTTGAAGGGTGTTTAATGGCGGTTAAAGAAATAAACATTGGTAAATAGAACGACAAACTGACAAATCAGATTGGGGTAAAAAGGGAGTTAGTTATAAAATATTTTTATTGAAAGGATAAAGAATTATGTTTCTCATAGCTTATTTACCTATTCTTCTGTATTTATTATTAGAGTTTTATAGAAGTTCACCTGTTAAAGAAGAAAAACAAAATCGTGGTTCTAGTTTTTTTATCGGAGTAGTTTTTGCATTGATGTTAACCATTCCAGAGATTATGTATTTCTTTACAGTAAATAAGATTCATTCATTGCTGTTTTTCGGTGTTATTATCGCGCTAATCGGTGTATGGATAAGATTTTCTTCAATGAAAATTTTAGGTAGATTTTACAGTAGAAATGTAGGAATGCAAGGGGGACATAAGTTAATTCAAAACGGACTATATAAATATGTTCGTCATCCTGGTTATTTAGGTTCTTTTTTGACCTTTTTAGGATTTGCTATATCTTCATCTTCATTCATTGCCGTTATCATAAATATCATTTTATTTTTCCTTGTGTATTCGTATCGTATAAAAATTGAGGAGAGAGTCCTTATTACGCTATTTGGTGAACAATATAGGCAATATCAGTCCAAGACTTGGCGAATTATTCCGTTTCTATACTAGGGATTATAGGAGGAATTTCTTAAATAGATGGGTGTAGGATCGCACCACGTTATAAAAAGACAGGAATTAATAAGTTCTTGTCTTTGATTTTATTGCATTTAAAGTGTATGACCTAAATATAATAATAGAAGGATTTATGTAATAATTCTATTTGTCTATAGAAATATACTACTTTTAATCTTCAAAGCTTAAAAAAATATTTTCAACCTCTATATTTTTTGCATTTCTTTAAATAAAGTAAGAAAATATTTGGTTAATAATTCAAATATTGTTCAATATTTAACAATATGCTTTTAAAATTACATGTTATGATGAACGTGTAATGATGATTGAACATTTAAATTTGGCATAATGATTAGCCAAATCAGTGAAGACAGAAGTTTTGAGATGTACTCATTAAAATTCTAAAACACTAAAGGGGAGATCACATATGAAAGCAGTAGTAGTTAATAAAAATAGTAAAGCAAACATTGAAGTTATTGAAAAGGAATTACGTCCGTTACACTCAGGTGAAGCGTTAGTAGATGTAGAGTATTGTGGAGTTTGTCATACTGATTTACACGTTGCAAATCATGATTTTGGAAACACAGATGGCCGTATTCTTGGTCATGAGGGTGTAGGTATTGTTACGAAACTTGCTGATGATGTTACTTCACTAAAGATAGGTGATCGTGTAAGTATTGCGTGGATGTTCCAATCTTGTGGACGTTGTGAATATTGTGTAACTGGTAGAGAAACATTTTGCCGTGAAGTTAAGAATGCTGGTTATTCAGTAGATGGTGGTATGGCGGAGCAATGTATTGTTACAGCTGACTATGCGGTGAAAGTACCAGAAGGATTAGATCCTGCTCAAGCATCATCAATTACATGTGCGGGCGTAACTACATATAAAGCAATAAAAGTATCACATATTAAACCTGGTCAACCTATCGTCATCTATGGTTGTGGTGGATTAGGTAACCTAGCTATCCAATATGCTAAAAACGTATTTGGTGCAAAGGTAGTTGCAGTAGATATTAATGATGATAAATTAGCCTTAGCAAAAGAGGTTGGCGCTGATATGACCATCAATCCAATTTCTCAAGGTCCTGCTGATAAGATTGTGCAAGATGAGTTTGGTGGTGCTTATGCTGCTGTAGTAACAGCGGTTTCTAAAGTAGCATTCAACTCAGCAGTTGATGCAGTACGTGCTTGTGGTAAAGTCGTTGCAGTCGGTTTACCAGTAGAAACTATGGATTTAAACATTCCGCGACTTGTATTAGATGGAATTGAAGTAGTTGGTTCTCTAGTCGGTACTCGTAAGGACTTAGAGGAGGCGTTCATGTTCGGTGCAGAAGGAAAAGTAGTGCCGGTTGTTCAAACGTGTTCTCTAGATAAAGTACAAAATGTATTCGAAGAAATGGAACAAGGTAGAATTCAAGGACGTATGGTAATCGATTTTAAACAGCATAATTGTGATTGTAAATAATTCACTTTAAATATAAAGAATATGAGTCTAGCAAAGGATATTAAAAAAGTTAGACGGCATAAAGAAGCTGATCCCTGCATTCAACAAGGATCAGCTTTTTTTTATATCAATGCTGATTAATGAGAAATGATTAAAGGTTCACTTTATCTGCAAACGAAAAAGAATCTTTACTTTTAACAAATTTTTTATGATCTGGAACGGTTTGAATTGCTACTGCTTGCAAATCTCTTGCTTTCAGTGCATCTTGAATTCCGATTGTCATAAGTTTAATAAAAAGAATCGTAATAAAGAATGAAACGAGAGTATAAAAAATAATCCACCATGAAAGATTCATTTCATAACGATTTAATCCAATAAGGCCTGCCCAATCGTTAGATAGAGAAACAGGTTTGAGCACTCCGTCATAGAGTTCTCGCATTTGAATCCCGCCAATTACAATGTCAAGCAACGCTAAATGGATAACGAGTATGAGTGCTTGGACGATATGTTCCATGAATAACACAAATAAGCGATCAAGCAATAAGACTCGTAAGTGTTTTTTGATAATATGAAAACGGCTAGCTCCTAGCAATTGGGAACTTAAAATGTAATCTTGTTTCATAAATTCATCAACCTCTGAGGATATATATAAAGAAAGTGTAGGCAGAGCGACGAAAATAAGTACGAGTACTTGATAAAACGCAAATGAAACATTTGGATCTAATCTATCAGCATTTGATACGATTACAATATTAACGGGTGTGATGAGTATAAATGCGATAAATAAAGTAGGAATGTAATAAAAAACTTCTGAGCATGACTGGAAAAATCTCTTGAATTTTGGAGCATATAAACTTAAGAGGATTCCTATACATGTTCCGAATAAAATTCGAAAGAAGCTAATTGCCACGGCTAATAAAATGGTAAATTTTGCTCCTTCTATAATTTGTAAGAAAACAGATTCTCCAAAACGATCAGATCCAAAAGGCGGTATTAACGATGGTGGAAAGGGGGCCTTTCCAAGTAATTCGTTATTGTCATTGTAAAGTAACTGAGGAGGTTTTGGGATGTTATCTTTAAAGAACCAGCTATAAATAAAACTCGCTGAAACAAGTATGAATAAATAAGTAAAGCCGATTAAAAATCGTTTTGACTTCCAAATAGATTTCATAGAGCCGCTCCTTTCAATTGCTTTTGCCATCTATTCATGATGAGAGAGATTATTTGGAAAATGGCATAAAACGGTAAGATAATCATGACAAGTATGATAAATGCAGCTGGAGGTGAAATAAACGCCTTTTTAAATAAAAATTGAATAATGCCTTGCATATTAAAAACAAATTCTAAAATGAATAAGTTAGAAAGTAAGAAAACAAAAATCGTTTTTAAATGATGGAAGAAGTGGATAGATATATTTTTGAATAAATGAATGCGCAGTATATAACTGGATGAAAGGCCTTTTCCATATGCAACCTCTACGTAATGTTTTCCATGTTCTTCTTGTATGTATAACACCATCATTCGAAACATTTGTAATGTAGGTAAGACAGCTAAAGATAAAATAGGGAGTAAGTAAGCTCGATTTTCATTAAAAGAAATAATGGTGAAAGGAGCTTCCCCGAATTTCTGAAGTACCCATATGAAAAATATTTGCAAACAAATCATCATCATCATATCAGGGACAGCTTCTAATATGAATACAATTCGGTTTATCCATTTTTTTATATAATCTTTTGCTAAAAAATAAAAAAATGCCATGCTAGATGAAATAAAGAGTGCAAGCAAAAAGGCTACAAATAATACAGTAAATGAATATAGATAAGGTTCTAAAACAGTTGGAAATAATGGTGTTGTTTTTAAATGACCATACTTTGGGTCTGATCCTATAACCAACAATGATGCAGGGGAGAAAACCTGTTTTAACAGAGTAACGATCTGGTCAAAAAAATAAATGGGTTGAAAGGTGAATCCTTGTTGAGTGACAAATAAATAAGGTAAATTTAATAATAGTAAGAGTGATAAAAGAATTGATGAAAGCTTAATTGTGAATTGAGATATTTTATGTAACATTAAATCCCTCCGACATCTTTTTACAACATTATACAATAAAGTCTAATATATTGTTTTATTTTTCTGAAAAATATAAATACTATTAGATTTTATAGTATGGAACATATATTTACAAGTTAATAAAGTGATAGTAGGATACGCGCTCTAAGACTATTAAGATAAAAAGACGAGTGAACTTGATACAATAAAAACGAGCAAAGTGCAAAGAAATTTCCATTGCAGAGGTAGTTGCTGTACAACTCCTTTTTCATGCAAATGAATAGAACGTATGGAAGGACTCTCTATGTGTTGTTAATGAAAGAAAAAGAGTGTGTTGCGTAACGAATATAACGCAAATTTAACGCGGAGAAAATCAAAATTTAGTATGTAGTGAAATGGAATGAGGAGATTTATTTTTTTGTGATGAAAAAAATTTTCTTTTTAAAACTTGATTAAAGAAAAAATATTTTATATACTAATTCATGTAAACGGTTTACTAGATCGTATTTTGCTAGAAACGAAGGGAAGATTTGCATGGAAACAAGGGGGAGAGTTATCGGGATTGATATCGGTACCACAAGTACAAAAACGGTTGTGTTCACAGAAAAAGGAAAAGTCGTTGCATCACATGCAGTTGATTACCCAATTATTCAACCGAACGTCGGATGGGCTGAGCAAGATCCTGATGTAATATGTGCTGCTGTATATAAAACTGTAAGCGTTGCCATCAGAAAAGGTAACGTGTTACCAGAAGATATTTCTTCAATCGGTATTAGTACAGCGATGCACGCATTAATTGCAGTAGATGAACATGGTGCGCCATTAACACGTTCTATCATTTGGGCAGATAATCGAAGTACGAAGCAATCAGAAAAATTATTACAACATATGAATGGGCATGACATTTATAGACGAACGGGTACACCAATTCATCCGATGTCGCCACTTTCTAAATTATTGTGGATGAAAGAAGAAGAGCCGGAATTATACGCGAGTGCTTATAAATTTATTTCCATTAAAGAGTATGTGATTTACCAATTATTTTCACGTTACGTAGTGGATTATTCGATAGCATCTGCAACTGGGTTATTTAATTTAGAAACATTAAACTGGGATGAAGATGTTTTAACGATGTTACATATGTCACCAGAACAATTATCAACACCTGTGCCAACTACATATATTTTATCGGGTATGAAGCCTGAATTAGCACAAAAGATGGGCATTCGTGAAGATACCCCAGTTGTTATTGGTGCAAGTGATGGTGTCCTTGCGAATGTAGGCGTTGGGGCAATATCTCCTGGATCGGCTGCAATTACGATTGGAACAAGTGGTGCGGTTCGAACAATTTCATCAAGTGTTAATACAGATGAAAAAGGAAGAACGTTTTGTTATGCATTAACAGACGAGCACTGGGTGATCGGCGGACCAACGAATAACGGCGGAATATTATTGAGATGGTTACGTGATGAATTTGGTAGCCCAGAACAAGAAGTAGCAAGGAAGCTTGGCATTGATCCATATGATTTATTAATTAAATATGCGGAAAGTGTACCAGCTGGAGCAGGTGGATTGCTATTTTTACCGTTTCTTTCTGGAGAACGTGCACCTTACTGGAATGCAAATGCGCGTGGTACATTCTTTGGAATTAACCTTCAGCATAAACGAGAACATTTTATACGAGCAGTTATGGAAGGTGTTTGTATGAGCGTATATTCTGTTGCACTTGCAATTAGGGATTGTACAGGGCCACTTACTGAAATACGCGTTTCAGGAGGATTTGCGAAATCTGCATTTTGGAGACAAATGCTATCCGATATGATGGGAAAAGAATTGCTTGTTCCTGAAAGTCATGAAGCATCTGCGCTTGGGGCAGCGGCAGTTGCTTTATATGCTGTAGGAAAAATTGATTCTCTTGAAGAGGTAAAGGATTGGATTGATATTGTTCATCACCATGTACCGAATAAAGAAAATACGGCTATATATTTAGAAATGTTTTATATGTATGAACGACTTTACAATCGCTTGAAAGAAGAATTTGATTGTATAGCTGCTTTCCAACGTAAACAATAGGGGGATTGGGAGAAATGGTAGTTGGGATCGTACTAGCGGCAGTTGTCATACTACTTTTACTTATTACGGTAGTAAAGTGGCATCCATTTGTCGCGTTAATTTTAACAGCAATTGGTGTAGGGCTAGCAATGGGAATGCCATTGATTGGAACTTCACCAAAAGATCCAGGGATTATCGACTCTATTAAACTAGGGCTTGGTAATACGTTAGGGTTTTTAGCGATAGTTTTAGCATTAGGAACGATGCTTGGAAAAATGATGGCCGAATCTGGCGGTGCTGAACGAATTGCTACCACATTAATTGATCGTTTTGGGAAGAAACGTGTTCACTGGGCAATGATGTTCGTTGCATTTTTAGTAGGGATTCCAGTATTTTTCCAAGTTGGTTTTGTACTATTAATACCATTAGTATTTACAATTGCGTTAGAAACAGGGGTATCACTTATTACAATCGGTATTCCACTAGTAGCAGGACTATCTGTTGTACACGGACTTGTGCCACCGCATCCAGCAGCGATGGCAGCGGTAGGTATTTTTAAAGCAGATGTAGGGAAAACAATTTTATATGCATTAATTGTCGGACTTCCAACTGCAATCATTTCAGGTCCGCTTTACGGGAAATGGATTGGTGCTCGTATACATAAAGAAGTGCCATTAGATATAGCAGAGCAATTTATTGAAAGAGATAAGAAGAAGGAACTTCCTAGTTTCGGAAATACATTGTTTACGATTTTACTTCCAGTGTTTCTAATGCTTGGTGCATCGATTGCGGAAGTCGCGCTAAGCAAAACAAGTCAACTTGCACAAGTATTGCATTTTATTGGAGATCCAATCGTCGCATTATTAATTGCAACGATATATTCTTTCTTTAGTCTTGGTTATGCAAAAGGTTTCTCAAAGGATAAAGTATTACAATTTACAAATGATTGTTTAGGGCCTATTGCGAACATATTGTTAGTTATCGGTGCAGGCGGCGCGTTTAATAAAGTATTATTAGATTCTGGAATTGGAACGACAATCGCAGAAATGGCGAAAGAATCTCATATTTCACCGATATTATTAGGTTGGGGAATTGCGGCACTTATCCGAATTGCGACGGGATCTGCTACAGTTTCTATGATGACAGCAGCTGGAATTGTAGCACCGATTGCAGCAAGTACACCAGGTGTAAACGTTGAACTATTAGCACTTGCAACAGGTGCAGGATCATTAATTTTATCACATGTAAATGATTCTGGATTTTGGATGATTAAAGAGTATTTCGGAATGACTGTGAAAGAAACATTATTAACATGGACTGCAATGGAGACCATATTATCTGTTGTAGCACTTGGACTAATTTCGTTATTAAATATATTTGTATAGAATGGGAGATTGATTAATATGAAACTAGGTTTAATTGGATTAGGAAAAATGGGATTCCCATTAGCAGAACATTTATATGAAGACAAGCATGAAGTAGTTGTATACGATGTAAATAAAGAGCTTGTTGAAAAGGCAGGGGCTTTAGGGATTACTGCTCGACATACATTAAAAGAAATGATTGCTGAACTAGAAGCTCCTCGTACAATTTGGGTAATGGTACCTGCGGGAGAAGTTGTTGAGTCAGTATTAAAAGATGTATATCCATTATTAGAGGAAGGCGATATCGTTATTGAAGGTGGAAATTCATTCTATAAAGATACGTTACGCCGTGCGGAAGAAGCGAAAAGCTTTGGATTACATTACGTAGATATCGGAACATCAGGCGGTGTAGAAGGAGCTAGAGACGGTGCTTGCTTAATGGTTGGTGGAGAAAAAGAAATTTACGATCAATTAGAACCTTTATTTAAAGATTTAGCAGTAGAGAAGGGCTATTCTTATGCGGGCCGCGTTGGTAGTGGTCATTTCTTAAAAATGGTTCATAACGGTATTGAATACGGTATGATGCAAGCAATTGCTGAAGGATTTGAAGTGTTAGATAAAAGTGATTTTGATTTCAATTATGAAGATGTTGCAAAAGTATGGGCAAATGGATCAGTTATCCGCGGTTGGTTAATGGACTTAACTGAAAAGGCGTTTGCAGAGGATCCTAAACTAGATGGCATTAAAGGGGTAATGAACTCTTCAGGAGAAGGGAAATGGACTGTGGAAACGGCACTTGAACTTCAAGCGGCAGCACCAGTAATCGCAATGTCATTATTTATGCGTTACCGTTCTCAAGAAGATGATACATTCCACGGAAAAGTAGTTTCAGCTCTTCGTAATCAGTTCGGTGGACATGAAGTTGTGAAAAAATAGGAAATGATTTTTGAAAAGAAACTTGTGCAAAGGCGCAAGTTTCTTTTTTTATAGTGAAAGAAATTTCTCATTTAAAAATACCAATCAATCATTGTTTATTTGTGCTGATTGTATCAAATATATAGTGAAGCATGAAAGATGTCCCAACATAAAAATAAGAATAAATAAAATGAAGTTTTCATAAATAGTAAAAGGATGGTTATGTCATCAGTGTAGCTATGAAATAGTGTTACATACGAGAAGAGCGTGTTAATAAAATATGAGGTGGTTAAATGGGAAATGAGCAAGTAAAGAATACAGGGAAAGAAAAAAAGTTATGTCTTTGTATGATTGTTAAAAACGAGTCTAGAATTATGGAAAGATGTTTAAATGCTACAAAATCAATTGTAGATTTTGTTTCTATTTGTGATACGGGATCAACTGATCATACACCTGAAATTATTGAAAATTGGTGTAAAGAAAATGAAGTCCCTGGAACAGTTCATCATGAACCTTTTAAAAACTTTGGTTATAACAGAAGTTTAGCAGTTTCATTGGCACAAAAAACATATCCGGAAGCAGATTATTTATTAATATTAGATGCTGATATGATATTAGAAGTTGATCCAGAGTTTGATAAGACCAGTTTAACGGAAGACCATTATCTTACATTGCAATATGATATTCATATTAAGTATTGGCTTACACGTCTTTTGAAAGCTTCTTTACCATGGAAATCTGTCGGTGTTACTCATGAGTATTGGGATATAGATCGTTCCAAAGTTGGTGCGGATTACAATACGAGGGTAGCTAGGTTAGAGACACTTGTCGTTAACGATCCTGGAGATGGTGGTAGTAAGGCTGATAAATTCGAGAGAGATGAGAGGTTGTTGTTACAAGGGTTGAGTGATCCAGAAACAACGCCAGATTTGCATATAAGATATTTATTTTATTTAGCCCAAACTTATTTTCATTTAAGCCAATTTGAAGATTCGATTAAATGGTATAAAAAACGGGTGGAAGCAGGTGGATGGGTTGAAGAGGTGTTCTATTCGTTATTGCGAATAGGATTTTGTTATGAACAATTAGCAAATCGTTCAGCGAATAAACAATATGAAGTAACAGAAGTGGATGAAATAGAAAATGCAAAGACGCAAGAAGAGCAATATACAGCATTAGCTATTCTTTATTTTCAAAAAGCGTGGGAATATAGACCAACTCGGGCTGAACCATTATACCAGCTTGCAAGAATGTATCGATTAAAATCTCAAAATAATATTGCTTTGATGTATGCGTTGCAAGGGAAGGAAATTCCTTTTCCGAAAAATGATCTTCTATTTGTAGATTATCATGTGTATGATTACTTATTTGACTATGAGATTTCTATAAGTGCTTTTTATATACCGCATAAAAAACATTTAGGTGCAGTATCACAAAAATATTTGGAATCAAAAAAAGAAGAGCTACCGTTTCATATAGCAAATATGGTAGAAAGTAATGCGAAATTTTATTAAATACAATTTCAGTTAAAGGAGTAGTGGAGTAATCATGGAATTAATACGATGGGCGCTTGAACTAGGTGAATCTGTGCATGGAAATGCGTATGAAGAATTGATGCCACTACTAGATTATTATTATGATCGTGATCATTTAAAAGCGTATTGTGTCGCAAATCTTCTTATAGACATGGACGTAGCAGAAGAACATCGGGAAAAAATCGAATTAAGAAGGTGCATTGCTGCTTATTATGCTGGAATGTATAAAGTAGCAAAAAAACATGCAAATGAGCTTTTACTGAAATATCCAGATGTGGATTTATATAAAAATAATTTAAGACTAATGGAAGCATATTTGAATAAAGAATATGATTATTGTCTTTTTATATGTCCAAAGACGTATGGTAGTTTTATAGATGTCGCGCGAGCATTGAAATGGCGATTGGAGCAAGAGGGAAATACAGCAATTATATCAGAAACAATACTAGAAAATGTGAAAAATACAATTGTTTTTGGAGCACATACGTATGCACATAACCCAAATCTACTACCGAAAAATGCAATTATTTATAATTTAGAACAGCTATATGAAGGAAGCCCTTATGCCCATCCATTTTATTTAATATTGTTAAAAGATAAGGAGATTTGGGATTATAGTAAACAAAATATAGAATGGTTAAAACAAAAAGGGATAGGAAAAGAAATAAAACATGTAGGAATGAACTATGCTCCAACTTTGGAAATAAAAAAAGATGCATTTGATGATGAGATCACTGAAGACATTGATATACTGTTTATAGGTGCTCTTAATTCGAGGCGGCAAGCTATTTTAGATCAATTAAAAGCAGTTGCTCCAAATTTAAATATAGTTTTTAAAAATAATGCGTGGGGAATTGCTAGAAATGAGTTGATTGCTAGGTCTAAAATTATATTAAATATTCATTTTTACTTGTCAGGCATTCTTGAAACACCTCGGGTATCTTATGCAGTGGCAAATAAAAAGTTTATTATTTCGGAAAATAGTAATCCAGAGGACGAAATGGAGTGGCCAGGAATTGTGTTTACTTCGTACGAAAAAATAATAGAAAATATTTTGAAATATATATCTTTACCAGAAGAACGTATTAAATTAGCAGAAAAAGCGTATACCCATTTTGAAGCGAATGGAAGCAAAGGTATACTGAGTCATAATGGTGGAGAATCGTAATTGTGAAGAACTCATACTTTCGTATGAGTTCTTTTTTTTGCCTATCATACTATTTTATCAAGCTAGTTCCCTCTTTATATTGTGTTTTGTATAGAAATTTCTGATAATATATAAGTATAACTTGAAAACAAAGGGGAGAAATAATTATGAAACTAGTCGTTATTAACGGTACACCAAGAAAATTCGGTAGAACGCGTGTGGTGGCAAAATATATTGCTGATCAATTTGAAGGGGAGTTATACGATTTAGCAGCAGAGGAACTGCCTTTATATAATGGGGAAGAATCACAACGTGAATTAGAAGCGGTAAAAAAATTAAAGGCGTTAGTGAAAACTGCAGACGGTGTAGTACTATGTACACCTGAATATCATAATGCAATGAGTGGTGCGTTGAAAAATTCGTTAGATTACTTAAGTAGTAGTGAATTTGTTCATAAACCTGTCGCATTACTTGCAGTTGCAGGGGGCGGTAAAGGTGGAATAAACGCATTAAACAGTATGCGCACTGTTGCAAGAGGGGTATACGCAAATGCCATCCCAAAACAAGTTGTGCTTGATGGACTTCATGTACAAGACGGTGAACTGGGAGAGGATGCAAAACCATTAATTCATGATTTAGTTAAAGAATTAAAAGCATATATGGGTGTATATAAAGAGGTGAAAAAACAACTAGGAGTTGAGTGATATGCCATCTCTGTATAAAGATTCACGCTTGTATTTCATTCTAGGGGCCAATAGTTTATCAGCTATTGGTTCCGGAATTGTTATGATAACGATTCCGTGGTTGTTAATTAAAGAGAGTGGTGGAGATACAACGTTTGGTTATGTTTCCATCATCGCAACTCTGATTATGTTTTTATTAACACCGTTTATTGGGCAAAGTATTGATCGTTTTTCAAGAAAATCTTTATTATTATGTAATGAAGGTATTGGGATAGCCGTTATAGGAATGATGGCTATATGGGGATTTACTGGGCAACCTTATCATTCAATTCACTATATTCTTATATATATAGCAGGGTCATTTTACTATTTATTATTTTATCCTACAATATTTGCGTTCAACCAAGAGATATTTCAAGCAGAACATTATAAAAATTTAAGTGGAACAATGGAAATACAAGGACAGCTAACGCAAGTTATTTCAGGAGCGGCTGCTAGCTTCCTTATTGAAATCATTTCATTAAAATGGATTTTGTTAGTAGATATGTTAACTTTTGTAGGAGCTTTCATCCTTTTCTTATGTATACCGTACGTAAAGAAAAAGGAAGTAAAAAAGAAAGTAACATTTAAGAAGCAATTGTTCGAAGGGATTCACTTCATGCAAAAGCGTCCGAAGTTCTTTTGGTTTTTACTTGCAACTTATATGCCCTTTATTGGTGTGATGATGGCAAATTATTTAATCCCGGTATACATTTCAGATATATTAAAAGCCAGTGCCTCAGTATACGCAATAGAAGGTATGATGTACGGTGTCGGAGCGGTTCTTGCGGGAATAGGTATTCCAATTATGATGAAATATATAAAGATAGAAGTTTCAATCGTCATGACGATGATTATATATGTAATTTCAATTACCGTAATGATTATTGAACCTTCCGTAATGTTGTTATACGGACTTGCAATTTTTCATGCAATTGGAAATGCAGGTACAAGAGTGGCAAGAAATGTATTGATGATGGAGGAAATTCCAAACGAAGTAATGGGACGTGTAGACAGCTTATTTCGATTAATTGGTACAGGAATGCGAATTGTATTATTAATGCTGTTTACAGCTGGTGTTTCTAAGGTAGGTGTCATGGTACCGTTTTATTTACTAAGTTTCATATTGATCCTTTCATTAGGAATTGCTATAAACTATGTAATCTCAAAACGTAAATTCGAAGCGAGTGTTTCTAATAAATCGATCGTTTAAAAAATACTTCTGCCTTCCTTTCTTTTTTTATATAATAAAAAGAAAGGGTAACTAACTGTTACGATATATTTAACCAATTATAACCAAAGTTAATTAAATATATCAGTAAGCCCTGCTAGTCAAGTAATTGGCTAGTAGTGAGGGTTAACTGCGGGCAATCCCTAAAGCAGATTGAACTACAACGTGGCTAGAAATGGCGAGCGTGAATGTCGCGAAAGCAGAAAAAATCAATCAGATGGTGCAAGGTTAAATCCTAAACACTAGAACAATGGGTCTTCCGCCTCGAATCATCTAAGTCAAAATGGATAAGATGAACGTTCAACGACTATCTCGTATAACTGACGAGAGTACACTACAAGCCTATGGTGGTGGAAAAATCCTCTATCTCTAAAGAGATAAACATATAGTCTGCGCTCATGTGAAAATATGAGAAGTTCATAAGAGAACTGGCTAAGGAATTGCGCCCTTAGTTGAACGAGATGCATTTAATTAAATCTATCAAACCTCATTGAATCTATCGAACGTATGTGCTATGGTAGATTCAATGAGGTAAGAATAATAATGAAATTTTTACGAGTTAGTCAAGTATCAAAATTAACAGGTTTGCATCCGAGTGGTCTCAGGAGAATGCTGGTGGAACACGCTACGATTCAGAAGAACAAATCTTTCATTAAAGGAGTTACATTCTGATGATATTGGCGAAGAAAGTTAGACTGATTCCAACGCCTGAACAAGAAAAAGTGCTTAGAAACCATGCTGGTGCTGCAAGATTCGCTTATAACTATTGTAAAAGAATGAGTGATAGATACTATAAGCTATTTGGAAAATCTGTTTCACAGTTAGCTTTACAGAAACGATTTACAAAGATCAAGAAGCGAAAGATATATGAGTGGTTAAAAGACATTAATGCACAAGTTCCTAAACAGGCTTCAAAAGATTTTGATACGGCGAGGAAACATCCGTTCAAAAAGTACAAAAATGGTTATCACACTTCTTATAAATCCAAAAAAGATGTAATCCAAGGATTTTATGCTAATTATGAAAGACTGATTATAGGAAAGAAAGTAGTTCATATTCAGTCTATTGGAGAAGTGAAAACAAGCCAACAACTACCAAGAAACAAAA
>NZ_JAKUHE010000026.1:0-48434 GCF_022664315.1 Bacillus cereus group sp. BfR-BA-01309 | reverse complement strand
TCCCATACCGAACACGGAAGTTAAGCTCTCTAGCGCCGATGGTAGTTGGGACCTTGTCCCTGTGAGAGTAGGACGTCGCCAAGCAACTAAAAACACAAGTCTTTTGACTTGTGTTTTTTTGTGTTTTCAAACAGTACGTAAAAAGAAGTAATGATAATACAAACACGTTGCCCAAGGATTAATCATATTATATAAGAGATTGATGTATATTTTTCTGTAAATTGTTAAGGAATAGGAGTATAAAATATGTCCATTTAAATAGGGAGGGAAGGATATGAAATCGAAAAATGAAGTTTGTATTGTATGTGAGACAGAAAGAAAAGAAGGGATATATGTTTATAATAATTTAATATGTTATGAATGTGAAAAAGATATGGTGAATACGGAGACAAATGATCCGAAGTATATATATTATTTAAAACAGCTTCGGAAATTAGAAGTATCATATTTTTAAATAGGCATATGCCTATTATTTTTTTTGTTCTGTATAATAGAGAAAGAATGAAATAATAAGGAAGAGATATAGATGAATCAAAATCGCATACCTTTATATGAGGCATTAATAGAGTTTAAAGAAAGAGGGCCGTTGTCCTTTCATGTTCCAGGTCATAAAAATGGTTTAAACTTCCCTCAGGAGGCAGTAGAGGAGTTTAAAGATATACTATCTATCGATGTAACTGAGTTGTCAGGGTTAGATGATTTACATAGTCCGTTTGAATGTATAGATGAGGCACAACAATTATTAGCTGATGTATATGAAGTGGAAAAAAGTTATTTTTTAATTAATGGTTCAACAGTGGGGAACTTAGCAATGATTTTGTCTTGTTGCGGGGAACACGACATTGTTCTTGTACAAAGAAATTGTCATAAATCGATTATTAATGGTTTAAAATTAGCGGGGGCAAATCCAATTTTTTTAGATCCATGGATTGATGAAGCTTATAACGTACCAGTGGGAATTCATGATGAAATTATTAAGGAAGCAATTGAAAAATATCCAAATGCTAAAGCACTTATTTTAACGCATCCTAATTATTATGGTATGGGGATGGATCTAGAGGCAAGCATCGCTTATGCACATGCACATCAAATCCCTGTTTTAGTAGATGAAGCACATGGAGCCCATTTTTGTTTAGGGGGAGCATTTCCAAAGTCAGCATTAGCATATGGTGCAGATGTTGTAGTTCATTCTGCACATAAAACATTACCCGCCATGACGATGGGATCCTATTTACATATAAATAGTCGCCTAGTGAAAGAAGAAAAAGTTTCTACTTATTTAAGTATGCTACAATCTAGTAGTCCATCGTATCCAATTATGACTTCTCTTGATATTGCACGCTTTACAATAGCGCGTATAAAAGAAAAGGGCCATGATGAAATTGTCGAGTTTTTACGGGAATTTAAAGAAGAATTGTGTTCTATTCCACAAATAGCTATTTTACAATATCCATTACAAGACGAGTTAAAGGTAACCGTACAGACACGTTGTCAGTTATCAGGATACGAATTACAGTCTGTATTTGAAAAGGTCGGTATATATACAGAAATGGCGGATCCATATAATGTCCTATTTATTTTGCCCTTGCAAGTAAATAAGGAGTATATGAAGGCTATAGAGATGATCCGAGAGGCATTGCAATATTATGAGGTGAAAGACAAGAAGGAATCTATTCGTTATACTTATAAAGGAGAAATTTCTCCTTTACCGTATACATATAAACAACTGGAAGGATATGAAACAAAAGTAGTATCTGTAGAAGAAGCAGTTGGGATGATAGCGGCAGAAATGGTGATTCCGTATCCACCTGGAATTCCATTGATTATGTATGGAGAAAGAATTACTTCAGAACATAAAGAGCAAATTATGTATTTAGAGAAAGCGGGCGCTCGTTTTCAAGGCAGTGCGAAATATATGAAAGTGTATGATATAGAAAGTGGGTTTTAGGATGAAGGGATTATTTGTAACAATTGAAGGTCCAGAAGGTTCTGGTAAAACAACGTTAATTCAAAGTTTATTGCCATACTTTGAACAAAAGGAACAGAAGGTAATGGCGACGAGAGAACCAGGTGGTATTGCAATTTCTGAGGATATTAGAACGATTTTACATAAACAAGAATATACGATGATGGAAGCACGTACAGAGGCGCTTCTGTATGCTGCTGCACGTAGACAACATTTGGTGGAAAAGGTTATGCCAGCGCTTAACGAGGACTACCTTGTATTATGCGATCGTTTTATAGATAGCTCTTTAGCGTATCAAGGATATGCAAGAGGATTAGGTATGGATAAAGTATTTGAAATCAATCGTTTCGCAACTGAGGACTGTATGCCTAGTCTAACGATTTACTTAGACATTGAACCAGAGATTGGTTTGGCCCGAATTGAAAAAGATGCAGGACGTGAAGTGAATCGATTAGATATGGAAGATATCTCTTTCCATAAACGTGTGCGTGAAGGATATTTACAAGTTGTAGAACGTTTCTCAGATCGTATTGTATTAGTAAATGCTGATCAACCAATGGAAAAACTTATAGAAGAAGTTGTTCAGATTATAGAAGATAAATTGTTATAATAGAAGGAAAGAATGAAATAAGTGAGGTATGCATTATGACAAAGACGTGGGAGCAGCTTTCTGCTATACAACCCATCGGTGTAAAAATGTTGATGAATAGCATTGCAAAAGAGCGTATATCCCACGCTTACTTGTTAGAGGGAGGGAAAGGGACAGGAAAGTTTGCGACGGCAATTCAAATGGCAAAGAGTTTCCTCTGTTCTCAGCGGAATGGGGTAGAGCCTTGTCATGTATGTACAAATTGTAAGCGAATTGATTCAGGTAACCACCCGAACTTACATATTGTAAAACCAGACGGATTATCTATTAAGAAGCAACAAATTCATGATTTACAAGAAGAGTTTTCAAAAACAGGATTAGAGGCAAATAAAAAAGTATATATTATTGAGCACGCAGACCGCATGACAGCAAATGCAGCGAATACACTCTTGAAATTTTTAGAAGAACCGAGCAGTGATACAACAGCTATTTTACTTACTGAACAAAGTCATCAAATTTTAAATACGATTTTATCTCGCTGTCAAGTTGTTACATTTAGACCATTACCTACGGAATCTTTAATTAGAAGATTACAGGATGAAGGTATTACGGCATCTTTATCAACACTTGCTGCACAACTCACGAATAGTTTTGATGAAGCTTTAGCTTTATGTAGTGATGAATGGTTTGCACAAGCACGAGCTTTAGTGATAAAATTATGTGAAGCGCTCGAAAAGGATAAAGCCTCTATTTTTTTTGTACAAGAAAAATGGGGAAAACACTTTGGAGAGAAAGAACAATTACAGCAAGGTTTAGATATGTTACTCCTTATTTATAAGGATTTATTATATGTTCAACTTGGAGAAGAAGATCGTCTTGTTTTTCATGAGCAGAAAGAGATGTTTGAATCTTTCTCCTATGCTCAGAAGCGCATTGTATCAGCTCTCTTTAATATATTAGAGGCAAAAAATAGAATCAACGCTAATGTAAATGCGCAGCTTGTGTTCGAACAGTTAGTGTTGCGGTTGCAGGAGGGATGACCGTTTTGTATGATGTAGTAGGTGTTCGCTTTAAGAAGGCCGGAAAGGTGTACTATTTTGATCCGAACCAGTTCGATATCTCTGAAAATGAGTTTGTAATTGTAGAAACGGTAAGAGGTATTGAATACGGAAAAGTAGTTATTACCAAAAAGCAAGTTGATGAAAACGACGTTGTATTACCGCTAAAAAAGGTTATTCGTATTGCAAATGAAAATGATCGTACCATTGTTGAAGAGAACAAACATGCTGCGAAAGAAGCATATCAAGTTTGTCAGCAAAAGGTAGTAGAGCATAATCTTGATATGAAACTTGTAGATGTAGAGTATACGTTCGATCGTAATAAGATTATTTTCTACTTTACTGCGGATGGTCGGATTGATTTCCGAGAACTGGTGAAGGACTTAGCAGCAATTTTTAGGACAAGAATTGAACTAAGACAAATTGGTGTTCGTGATGAAGCGAAGATGCTTGGTGGTATTGGTCCGTGTGGTCGTATGCTTTGTTGTTCTACTTTTTTAGGTGATTTTGAACCTGTATCTATTAAGATGGCAAAGGATCAAAATTTATCATTAAATCCTGCAAAAATCTCTGGTTTATGTGGTCGTTTAATGTGTTGCTTAAAATATGAGAATGATGAATATGAGGCAGCAAAGGAACAACTTCCTGATTTAGATCAACGTATACAAACCCCGCATGGTACTGGCCGTGTTATCGGATTAAATATTTTAGAAAGATTAATTCAAGTGGAACTAGTAGACAAGGAACGGATAGTAGAATATACGTTAGATGAGTTAGTGAATAAAGGGGTCGTTTCGAGTCAAACCACAGATTAATGAGGTGGGTGCTTGTGGAGAAAAAAGATATTTTTGCATCGGTTTCTAGTATGGAAGAGCAAATTGGACATTTATACAAACAGTTGGGAGAATTAAAACAACATCTTGCAGAGTTGTTGGAAGAAAACCAACATATAAAAATGGAAAATGAAAATTTGCGACACCGTTTTGAAGAAGTGCAGATTAAAGAAAAACAAAAAACTCAAAAACGTAAAGAAGTGAAGCCGAAGACAGCTGATATTGGTGAAGGCTACGATAATTTAGCAAGACTATATCAAGAAGGTTTTCATATTTGTAATCTGCATTATGGAAGTGTACGTAAAGAGGGAGATTGTTTATTCTGCCTGTCATTTTTAAATAAAAAGTGAAATTACCTTTCCAATGATAATTGGAAAGGTAATTTTTTATACATGAGAGTAGAATGAAATATGTTTTTTATTAGTAGAAGATGAAATAGGGTAGGTTAAGTGTAAGAAAAGGAGTAACATATGAATTTATATGAAGATGAACGTTTAGATTACTTATTAGCGCAAGATATGAAGATCGTACAAAGCCCATCAGTATTTAATTTTTCGTTAGATGCTGTTTTACTTGCAGACTTTGCTTGGGTACCAATTCAAAAAGGTAATTTACTTGATTTGTGTACAGGTAATGCAGTTGTGCCCCTTCTATTAAGCACAAGAACGAAAGGGAATATTACAGGTGTGGAAATTCAAGAACGTTTATATGATATGGGAATCAGAAGCGTTCAATACAATAAGTTAGAAGAAAGAATTCACTTAATACATGGGGATTTGAAAGATATGCCGGAGAAACTTGGACGTCATCAATATGATGTTGTCACATGTAATCCGCCTTATTTTCAAACACCAGCAACGTCTGAGAAAAATATGAATGAACATTTAGCGATAGCTCGTCATGAAATTATGTGTACATTAGAGGATGTTGTATCTGCAAGTAGTCAGCTAGTAAAGCAAGGCGGGAAAGTAGCATTTGTACATCGTCCAGGCCGTTTACTTGATATTGTTACATTAATGCGTAAATACAAAATTGAACCAAAACGTGTGCGGTTTGTTTATCCAAAGGCAGGTAAAGAAGCGAATACGTTGTTAATTGAAGGAATTAAGGATGGAAACGCAGATTTGAAAATATTTCCACCTCTTTTTGTATATGAAGAAAATAATGAATATACAAAGGAGATTCGTTCAATTTTATATGGAGAAGAATAAGCATTGTTTTTATGTAGTAGTGTGCTCTGATGGAAGTTATTATGCTGGATATACAAATCATATAGAGAAGCGGATTCAGACACATAATAGTGGAAAGGGAGCTAGGTATACGCGTGCTAGACTTCCAGTTGTTTTAAAATATGTAGAATTTCATGAAGATAAGCGTACAGCTATGCAAGCAGAGTACTATTTTAAGCAATTAAATAGAAAACAAAAAGAAGAATATATGCAAAAAGGAGAACGCTATGTGGCAACAAAAAAGCTTTCAACAAAATGAAAAGGGAGTTTTATATTTAGTACCAACTCCTATTGGAAATTTAGAAGATATGACATTTCGTGCAATCCGAATTTTAAAAGAAGCTGATTTAATTGCTGCTGAAGATACGAGACAAACGAAAAAGCTTTGTAATTATTTCGAAATTGAAACACCTGTTATGAGTTACCATGAGCATAATAAGGGAGTAAGTGGGAAGAAAATATTAGATAAGCTAGACGAAGGAAAGACAGTAGCACTTGTTAGTGATGCTGGTATGCCTTGTATTTCCGATCCAGGTTACGATATTGTTGTAGAGGCTGTAGCGGAACAGTATCATGTTATCCCGCTTCCTGGGGCAAATGCAGCCCTTACAGCGTTAATCGCATCAGGTCTTGACACAAAACAATTTTATTTCTATGGATTTTTACAAAGAAATAAAAAAGAAAGAAAAATGGAGTTAGAGAAGATTCGTTATGTACAAACTACAATGATGTTTTATGAAGCGCCTCATCGTTTAGATGATACTTTAATCTCGATGCAAGAAGTGTTGGGAAATAGAGAAATTGTATTATGTCGAGAGCTAACGAAAAAATTCGAGGAATTTATTCGTGGAACAGTCGAGGAAGCAATTGAGTGGACGAAACAAAATGAAGTTCGTGGCGAGTTTTGTATTTTAGTAGCTGGTTCAACGGAAGAACCTGCCCCAGAAGAACAGTGGTGGGAATCTATTTCGGTATATGATCATATTGAACATTATATAAACGAAAAAGGTATGAATTCAAAAGAGGCGATAAAAACAGTCGCTAAAGATCGAGATTTGTCGAAACGCGATGTATATCAAATCTATCATGTCGATAAAAAATAAGCTTCTCATAATTGAGAAGCTTATTTTGCTGTTTCGATATAATCTTGAAGTTCGTTTAAGATTTGCTCAGCGCCTTCTTTGCTTAAGATAATTTTACCTTCAGCTAAAGATAGGTTACCATCAGATACTTCACCAGTTACTTGGCAAGTCATGTTTGGCTTATATTTTTTTAAGATGATTTTCTCGTCATCAACGTAGATTTCAAGAGCATCCTTTTCTGCAATACCTAAAGTACGGCGTAATTCGATTGGAATTACTACACGACCTAATTCATCAACTTTACGAACGATACCAGTAGATTTCATAATTCTTTTCCTCCTAAAGAAATAGTTTATAAGTTTCGAGTCTATTTTCTAGATTCGTCATTTTTCGACAAAATACCCTATGGACATATGATACCAATCATTTACATTTCCGTCAATTCTTAAATTCTATATTTTTTAAAAAGATTTATAGATTTCTTACTTCTTATATATAATAGAATGTGAGTAATTTCTACTATTATTTCACTTTATTTTCAGAAAAATTTATAAATTTAAGTGAAGATTGTATATTTTCTCGAAATATGAGTAATAGATGATAAAGGTACTAGGTATTAACTCGCTTTTTATCCGCGTTAACGAGCAGTAAGATTCCCATTTCAAACTTCGGTTGGAGGAAAGAAGTCAAGTGGGGATCTGGCTGCTTGTAAAAGCCCAATTGGTGCGGGCTAATAATCCGCGGGAGTGAACAAAACCCCACAGATTAAAGTTTCACTTTATATATAAGTTTTTGATATACTGTTTATAAATACATATGAGGTTATTCGGGAGGTCCAAAACAATGACAGAGGAAAACAAGTCCTTTTATATTACTACCCCAATTTATTATCCAAGTGGAAAATTACACATTGGACATGCTTATACGACAGTAGCAGGAGATGCGATGGCACGATATAAGCGTATGCAAGGATATAATGTTCATTATTTAACAGGAACTGATGAGCATGGACAGAAGATCCAAAAGAAAGCAGAAGAATTAAACGTGACACCACAAGCATATGTGGATAACATCGTTGCAGGAATTAAAGAACTTTGGGAGAAGATGGATATCTCTTATGATGATTTTATTCGTACAACTGAAGATCGTCATAAAGATGTTGTTGAAAAAATCTTCAAGCAACTAGTAGATCAAGGTGATATTTATCTTGATGAATATGAAGGTTGGTATTCTGTACAAGATGAGACATTCTATACAGCGCATCAATTAGTAGATCCAATTATGGAAGGTGACAAAGTAGTTGGAGGAAAAAGCCCAGATAGTGGTCATGATGTAGAACTTGTTCGTGAAGAATCGTATTTCTTTAGAATGGGTAAATATGTCGACAGACTATTAAAATTCTATGAAGATAATCCACATTTCATTCAGCCAGAGTCTCGCAAGAATGAAATGATTAATAACTTCATTAAACCAGGATTAGAAGATTTAGCTGTTTCTCGTACTTCATTTGACTGGGGAGTTCGTGTTCCAGGTAACCCAAAACACGTTATTTACGTATGGGTTGACGCATTATCTAACTACATTACAGCATTAGGTTATGGAACAGAGAATGAAGAGATGTATAAGAAGTTCTGGCCGGCTGATGTGCACTTAGTTGGAAAAGAAATCGTTCGTTTCCATACAATTTATTGGCCAATCATTTTAATGGCATTAGATTTACCTCTTCCGAAAAAAGTCTTTGCTCATGGTTGGATTTTAATGAAGGACGGAAAGATGAGTAAGTCAAAAGGGAACGTAGTAGATCCAGTTACATTAATCGATCGTTACGGATTAGATGCATTACGTTATTACTTACTTCGTGAAGTTCCATTCGGATCTGATGGCGTATTCACACCAGAAGGATTTGTAGAGCGTATTAATTTCGATTTAGCAAATGACTTAGGTAACTTATTAAATCGTACAGTAGCTATGATTGATAAGTACTTTAATGGTGAAATTCCTGCATTTAAAGCGAATGTAACGGAATTTGATGAAACGTTAGTAACATTTGCACAGGATACGTTGAAAAAAGTAGAAGAAGCAATGGAGAATATGGAATTCTCTGTAGCGTTAAGCTCAATTTGGCAATTGGTTAGCCGTACGAATAAATATATTGATGAAACACAACCTTGGGTATTAGCAAAAGATGAGAATGATCGTGAAAAGTTAGCTTCTGTAATGGCCCATTTAGCAGAAGTACTTCGTCAAACAGGTATTATGCTTATGCCATTCTTAACAGTAGCACCAAGCAAGATGTTTGCTCAGCTTGGCCTTACTGATGAAGCACATAAGTCTTGGGAAAGTCTATCTACAGTTGGCTGTATTCCAGCTGGAACAAAAGTAGAAAAGGGACAACCAATTTTCCCACGTTTAGAAATGGAAGTAGAGGTAGAGTACATTAAAGAACAAATGAAAGCCTCTGCTCCTAAAGTAGAAGAGAAAAAAGAAGAAGAACCGAAGGCAGAAGAAATTACAATTGATGATTTCTTTAAAGTAGAATTACGCGTAGCTGAAGTATTATCTGCTGAGCCTGTGAAAAAAGCAGATAAGTTGTTAAAAATCCAGCTAGATTTAGGTACAGAAAAGCGTCAAGTTGTTTCTGGAATTGCAAAATTCTATTCACCAGAAGACCTAAAAGGTAAAAAGGTTATTTGTGTAACAAACTTAAAACCTGTAAAATTACGCGGTGAATTATCACAAGGTATGATTTTAGCGGGTGAAGAGAATGGCGTATTGTCATTAGCAATGATTGACCAAAATCTACCAAATGGTACAAAAATTAAGTAATTAAGACAAGAAAAGAGATGTTTCACGTGTAACATGTGTGAAGCGTCTTTTTTCTTTTTACACTCTCAATTTTTGCATTAAGATTGTAGTATTGTTATCGTTAAGTTAGTAAAGAGCTTATTTGTGTAGAATAAACTTGATTTCAATATAAAAGGAGTTATGTATGATGTTGTTTGATACACATTCACATTTGAATGCAGAGCAATTTGAAGAAGATTTGCAAGAAGTTATTGCACGAATGAAAGAAGCGGGAGTTACTTATACAGTTGTTGTTGGTTTTGATGAAGTAACGATCAAAAAGGCGATTGAATTAGCTGAAACTTATGATTTTATTTACGCTGCAGTTGGATGGCATCCAGTTGATGCAATCGACATGACGGAAGAACATTTAGCTTGGTTAGAAGAACTTGCTTCCCATCCTAAAGTTGTTGCACTTGGAGAAATGGGGTTAGATTATCACTGGGATAAGTCTCCAAAAGAAATACAGAAGGAAGTATTCCGTAAACAAATTACATTAGCTAAAAAGGTGAAATTGCCGATTATTATACATAACCGCGATGCAACTCAAGATATTGTTGATATTCTAGAAGAAGAGAATGCGGCTGAAGTGGGAGGCATTATGCATTGCTTTAGTGGCAGCGTAGAAGTAGCAGAGCGATGTGTTGATATGAACTTTTTAATTTCGTTAGGCGGACCAGTTACATTTAAAAATGCTAAGAAACCGAAAGAGGTTGCTGCGGAGATTCCGTTAGAGAAATTGTTAATAGAGACGGACTGTCCATATTTAACACCACATCCATTTCGAGGGAAACGAAATGAACCGAGTTATGTAAAACTTGTAGCAGAAGAAATTGCGAACTTAAAAGGAATTTCTTATGAGGAAGTAGCAGAAGTAACAACAAAAAATGCAAAAGCTTTATTTGGTGTTGAATAAAAAGGAGTGGGAGAACCCCTTCTTTTTTTATTTTTGTGAAAAAAGAAGGGCGAATGAGGAAGTGTTACAATAAGGAGAGAGAAGAAAGTTTTGGACATTCTATTTTTTAAAATGTAAGAATGGGGAAAATAATAATGGAAAAGTCGTCATTTTTTTGTTTTACTAAGTAGAGACGAAACGAGTGTGGAGGCAAGCATGAAAATTAAAGAGATTATCGTTGTAGAAGGTAAAGATGATACAGTTGCGATTAAGCGTGCTGTTGATGCGGATACAATTGAAACGAACGGTTCAGCAATCGGTGATCATGTTATTGAGCAAGTTAAATTAGCGCTGCAAAAACGAGGCGTTATTATTTTTACAGATCCGGATTATCCTGGAGAGCGTATTCGAAAAATTATTTCTGATAAGGTTCCTGGATGTAAACATGCTTTTTTACCGAAGGAAGAAGCACTTGCTAAAAGGAAAAAAGGTGTCGGAATTGAGCATGCTTCTAATGAATCAATTCGCCGTGCTTTAGAGAATATACATGAAGAAATGGAAGCTTACACAAGTGAAATTAGTTGGAGCGATCTAGTCGATGCAGGCTTAGTGGGCGGAGAAATGGCAAAGAGTCGCAGAGAAAGAATGGGTAAGCTATTAAAGATTGGTTATACAAACGCAAAACAGTTACATAAACGTTTACAAATGTTTCAAGTTTCAAAAGAAGCATTTGCAGAAGCTTATAAGCAAGTCATACAGGAGGAAAGAAAATGAAGGATATCGCAACGCCAAATCGTACGAAAGACATTGTTGAAAAGTACGGATTCTCATTCAAAAAAAGTTTAGGACAAAATTTTTTAATTGATACGAATGTATTAAATCGTATCGTTGATCACGCTGAAATTGGTTCAGAAAGTGGTGCAATTGAAATTGGACCAGGTATCGGTGCGTTAACAGAACAATTAGCGAAGCGTGCTAAAAAAGTAGTGGCTTTTGAAATTGATCAAAGATTATTACCGATTTTAGATGAGACGTTAGCTCCATATAGCAACGTTACAGTTATCAATAAAGATGTACTAAAGGCAGATGTACATGAGGTGTTTAGTGAGCAATTTGAGGAAGGGCAAGATGTAATGGTAGTAGCTAATTTACCGTACTATATTACAACGCCAATTTTATTTAAATTGCTGGAAGAGAAATTACCGGTTCGTGGATTTGTTGTTATGATGCAAAAAGAAGTGGGAGATCGTTTAGCTGCTAAGCCTGGAACGAAAGAGTATGGTTCTTTATCCATTGCTATTCAGTATTATACAGAGGTAGAAACGGTTATGACTGTACCGCGTACAGTGTTTGTGCCACAACCAAATGTTGATTCTGCGATTATTCGTCTTCTGAAGCGTCCGAAACCAGTTGTAGAAGTAACAGATGAGACATTCTTCTTTGAAGTAGTACGAGCAAGTTTTGCACAGCGTCGTAAAACTTTAATGAATAATTTATCAAATAATTTAAATGGTTTCCCGAAAGATAAAGAGCTGTTGGATCGAATTTTAACAGAAGTAGGAATTGATCCGAAACGAAGAGGCGAAACGCTATCTATCGAGGAGTTTGCAACATTAAGTAATGCATTAGTTCTTCATAAATTGTCATAAGAATACAAAAGGGACAGTTCAACTTGAACTGTCCCTTTTGTCACCTTTCCTCTCCTACATTCATACTTTAAAAACAGGTAAGATGGCCTAAAGAGTTTGGAGGTAGGAGAATGGCTTTACATGTTGGAGAATTAGTGGAACGATATTCTCATAAGAGGGATATTCTTTTTCGTATTATAGAAATAAAAGGCGAGATAGCTATATTATTTGGAGAGGAAATTAGACTGGTGGCAGATGCGCCACTTGAAGATTTAGTTAGTATAGATCAACGAGAACATAAAAAAAGAGCAAAGCGTGAGAAGGAAACGATGGAGCGTACGTATCGTTTGTTTCAACAAGATTATGTATTAATGAAACAAAGGCATGAACACACTTCAACGGGTGGATACACAAGTGAGGTGAATTATTTTCAAATGCCAGGACGTGTATTGCATATAGATGGAGACCCGTTATATTTGCGCAAGTGCTTAGATTTATATAATAAAATTGGTGTTCCTGTACAAGGTATTCATTGTAAAGAAACAGAGATGCATGAAAAGGTAGTAGATTTAATAGATCATTTTCGCCCGGACATTTTAGTTATTACAGGGCACGATGCATATACAAAATCAAAAGGGGTAAAGGGAGATTTAGCAGCATATAGACATTCAAGGCATTTTGTACAGGCTGTTCGAGAAGTGAGAAAAAAATATCCATCATTGGATCAACTCGTTATTTTTGCAGGGGCATGCCAATCACACTTTGAAGCATTAATTCGAGCTGGCGCTAATTTTGCTAGTTCACCATCTAGAATTAATATTCACGCACTAGATCCTGTATATGTGGTGGGTAAAATTAGTTTTACGTCATTTATGGAGAGAGTCAATGTATGGGATGTTGTACGTAATACGATTACTGGCGAGAAGGGACTTGGCGGAATTGAAACGAGGGGAATTTTACGAACCGGATTACCCTTTCAACATTATGAGGAATAAGCAAGGTACATATGTATCTTGCTTTTTTGTATGGGAAGGATTTAAATCAGCTTGGATAAAAAGAGAGAAGAACGCACAGACTACATAATGATACTTTTACAATATAGTATTTCTTCTATCTATTCGAACGCATAATGCTTTTATAATGATATTGTCTGTGAGTTGCGGTTAATAATTGGGATAGATATATCGTGTTTTAAGTGTTCAATCTAAATTACAGCGAGGTGTAACGAAGTATATGTCAAAACGTTTAGATGAAATTAAAAGCGAATTAGATCACCATCTTGGAGAGAGACTGATGTTAAAGGCAAATAGTGGGAGAAGAAAAACAGTAGAACAATCAGGTGTACTTGCAGAAACGTATCGTTCTGTTTTTGTTGTACAATTGGATCAGCAAGAAGATGCGTTACAACGTGTATCATATAGCTATGCGGATGTTTTAACAGAGACAGTAGAGTTAACATTTTATGGTGAACCTCATAATGAAGTGATTTTATAATTGATGTATCGTTACATATATTCCCACAAATGAAAAGCTATATTATTTTGCATACTAATTATACCGTAGCAAAATAAGGAGGGACTCTGCATTGAGTAGACGAAGAGGTGTCATGTCAAATCAATTTAAAGAAGAGCTTGCAAAAGAGCTAGGCTTTTATGATGTTGTTCAGAAAGAAGGATGGGGCGGAATTCGTGCGAAAGATGCTGGTAACATGGTGAAACGTGCTATAGAAATTGCAGAACAGCAATTAATGAAACAAAACCAGTAGTTATAAGATACTTTCTATGCTACGGTAGCCGAGGAGTGATTCCTCGGCTTTTTGTACTCTAAAAGGTGCCATCATTTTACATAAGTAGTTTCATTCTGAATGCTTTTCGTTATAATTAGGGAAGTGTCATCGTCTTACTATAAATTTATGGTAAAATAAACGATAAAAGATTGAGTACATAGAGTGGGTGAATAGATTGAAGCTACTAGTGAAAGCACCAGCAAAGATTAATCTGTCGTTAGATGTACTGGGGAAAAGACAAGACGGATATCATGAAGTGAAAATGATTATGACAACAATTGATTTAGCGGATCGTTTAGAACTAATGGAATTAGCAGAAGACCGTATTGAAATTTTATCCCATAATCGGTATGTCCCAGACGACCAAAGAAATTTAGCTTATCAAGCAGCGAGATTATTAAAAGAGAAGTTTAATGTAAAAAAAGGCGTATCTATTACTATTGAAAAAACGATTCCAGTAGCAGCTGGATTAGCAGGTGGAAGTAGTGATGCAGCAGCGACATTACGTGGCCTTAATAAATTATGGAATTTAGGGCTTACAATTGACCAGTTAGCAGAGCTAGGCGCAGAAATCGGATCAGATGTATCGTTTTGTGTATATGGTGGGACAGCAATTGCCACTGGAAGAGGAGAGCAAATTGAGCACATAAAAACTCCACCTTCTTGTTGGGTTATTTTAGCAAAACCCCATATTGGTGTATCTACTGCTGATGTGTATGGAAATTTAAAGTTAAATCGAGTTACACATCCAAATGTAGATAAAATGGTTGATGTCATAAATGCCGGGGATTACAAAGGGATTTGTGATACTGTTGGTAACGTTTTAGAAGATGTAACGTTTGCGATGCATCCTGAAGTTGCACGTATTAAGGCACAGATGAAGCGATTTGGGGCGGATGCCGTATTAATGAGTGGAAGCGGCCCAACCGTATTTGGCCTTGTGCACCATGATTCGCGAATGCATCGTATATATAACGGATTAAAAGGATTTTGTGAACAAGTATATGCAGTACGTTTATTGGGAGAGCGAGAAACGCTTGAATAAAGACGTATAATACGGTATGATTTGTTTAGAATATTCGTGATTTGAGGTGGGAGTATGAAAATTAGACGAAGTACAAGATTAGTCGATATGACGTATTACTTGTTACAAAATCCTCGTCAGCTAGTTTCTCTCACTTTTTTTGCTGAAAGGTATCAATCAGCTAAGTCTTCCATTAGTGAAGATTTAGTTATTATTAAGCAAACGTTTGAACAACAAGGGGTCGGCACATTGCAAACGATACCAGGAGCAGCAGGAGGAGTGAAATATATACCATATATAAGTGCGGAAGAGGCAGATCTCATTATTGGAGAGCTTTGTAGCCTATTTGAAAATCCAGGTCGTATTTTACCCGGTGGTTACTTATATATGACAGATCTTTTAAGTAATCCTCGTCATATTAATGGCGCAGGTCGTTTGTTTGCTTCTGTTTTTGCTAGGCAACCAATTGATGCGGTTATGACGGTGGCAACGAAGGGGATTCCACTTGCTTATGCGGTGGCAAATTACTTAGATGTACCGGTAGTAATTGCAAGAAAAGATAATAAGGTAACAGAAGGCCCAACTGTTAGTATTAACTATGTATCAGGTTCTTCTAAGCGAATTCAAACAATGACGTTAGCAAAGCGTAGTCTTCCAGAAGGATCAAATGTTTTAATTATTGATGACTTCATGAAAGCTGGCGGGACAATTCAAGGTATGATGAGTATGTTAGAAGAGTTTAAGGCTAATGTTGTTGGTATTGGTGTATTAGTAGAATCCACGGATATCGAAGAAAGACTAATTAATAATTTTGTATCATTAATTCGTCTATCAGAAGTTGATGTGAAAGAAAAAGCGATTCAAGTGGAAAAGGGAAATTATTCACTGGCACCATTTGATGAAGGGCTTGTAGAGGCTGAGTAAAAAGGTAAAGCAGGTCGCTTTATCTTTTTTTTATTCTATTTATAAATTATAAAATAGATGGACAAACTGCTTTTCGTGCACTATTTTTAAAGAGTAAAAATAAATAATAAAAGGGTGGAAAAATATGAAAGTTGTTCAAACAAGCAATGCACCACAAGCAATTGGACCATATTCACAAGGGATTATTGTAAATAATATGTTTTACAGTTCAGGACAAATTCCATTAACTGCAAGCGGAGAGCTTGTAGCAGGAGACGTGACAGTACAAACAGAGCAAGTATTTCAAAATTTACAAGCGGTATTAGAAGAAGCAGGTGCTTCATTTGATTCAGTAGTAAAAACAACAGTATTCTTAAAAGATATGGATGATTTTAATGCTGTTAATGACGTATACGGCTCTTATTTCTCTACTCATAAGCCAGCTCGTTCTTGTGTACAAGTAGCAAAATTACCGAAAGATGTTTCAGTTGAAATTGAAGTAATTGCCCTAGTTAAGTAGTTCTTTGTAAGCGATAACCTCCACTAATCTCTATATTCAATTACATTAAAAATTTTTATCTTAAAAATTTTTAAAAAATTAAAGGGAAAATAGAAAATTTGTGGAATTTATACAAATATATCGCTTATTTAGAAAAGGGTGGTGAACACAAGATGGAAGTGACTGACGTAAGATTACGCCGCGTAAACACAGAAGGCCGCATGAGAGCAATTGCCTCTATTACTCTAGACCATGAATTTGTTGTTCATGATATTCGTGTAATTGATGGTAATAATGGATTATTTGTAGCAATGCCAAGTAAACGTACTCCAGATGGAGAATTCCGTGACATTGCACATCCAATTAATTCTGGTACACGCTCTAAAATTCAAGATGCGGTTTTAACAGAGTATCATCGTTTAGGCGAGTTAGAAGAGGTTGAGTTTGAAGAAGCGGGTGCTTCGTAAAATTCGAATGAAAAGGGCTTTTTAAAGAAAGCCCTATAATTTTGCAACAAACTCCTGTAAGCATTTACAGGAGTTTGTTTTTTTTTTTTGGTTTTATACATTTTACGTGCGGAAAATTCAGAATTCATTAAAATGAAGAAGAAAACTTCTAATTTTTTCAAAATCAATTTAAATAGTATAGCTTATTTCTTAAAAAAGATACTAAAGAGTAAAACATCGTATGAGAATTATGGTAAAATTTAATAGTTAAAATGTGTTTCTTGAAATATATGATGATTTAGGATAATATCGTTAATGGATAAATAGGTTGCGATGGAGGGTCTATATGTCAAACAGATTTGCAGTGATTCTAGCTGCAGGTAAAGGCACACGTATGAAGTCTAAGCTATACAAAGTGCTTCATCCTGTATGTGGAAAACCTATGGTACAACATGTTGTTGATCAAGTATCTCAATTAGGATTGCAGAAACTTGTAACAGTCGTAGGACATGGTGCTGAAATGGTACAAGAACAGCTAGGAAACGTAAGTGAGTTTGCATTACAAGCAGAACAACTTGGTACAGCGCATGCTGTAGATCAAGCTGCAAGTGTACTTGCAAATGAAGAAGGAACAACTTTAGTTATTTGTGGTGATACGCCGCTAATAACTGCTGAAACGATGGAATCATTGCTTCAGCAACATAAAGAAGCAGGGGCAATGGCAACAGTGCTAACAGCTTACATAGAAGAGCCTGCTGGATATGGTCGTATCGTTCGTAACGAGAATGGTCATGTTGAAAAGATTGTTGAGCATAAGGATGCAAATGAGAAAGAATTAGCTATTAAAGAAATCAATACAGGTACGTATTGTTTTGATAATAAAGCTTTATTCGCTTCGCTTTCTAAAGTTTCAAATGATAACGTACAAGGTGAATATTACCTGCCAGATGTTATTGAGATTTTAAAAAATGAAGGTCACATTGTATCGGCTTATCAAACAGAGCACTTCGATGAAACGTTAGGTGTTAACGACAGAGTCGCTCTATCGCAAGCGGAAATTATTATGAAAAACCGTATCAACCGAAAGAACATGGTAAATGGTGTTACGATTATTGATCCAAGTAACACGTATATTTCTGCTGATGCAATTATCGGTAGTGATACAGTTCTTCATCCAGGAACAATTATTGAGGGGAACACTGTAATCGGTTCTGATTGTGAAATTGGACCGCATACAGTAATTCGCGATAGTGAAATTGGAGATCGTACGACAATTCGTCAATCTACTGTACATGATAGTAAACTTGGTACAGAAGTATCGGTTGGTCCATTTGCACATATTCGCCCAGATTCAGTTATTGGAGATGAAGTACGCGTTGGAAACTTCGTGGAAATCAAAAAAACTGTTTTTGGTAATAGAAGTAAAGCTTCACACTTAAGTTATATCGGGGATGCACAAGTTGGAGAAGACGTGAATCTTGGTTGTGGTTCAATTACGGTGAACTATGACGGTAAGAATAAATTCAAAACTGTGATTGGTAACGGGGTATTTATTGGATGTAATTCAAACCTTGTTGCTCCTGTAACAGTTGAAGATGGTGCTTATGTGGCAGCAGGCTCTACAATTACAGAGAATGTTCCATCAAAAGCATTATCTGTAGCACGTGCACGTCAAGTTAACAAAGAAGACTATGTTGATCAATTGCTGAATAAGAAAAAATCATAATGTGGAGGGTTAATCTAGATGTCGACTCAATATCTAAATTCTAATTTGAAAGTATTCTCTTTAAACTCTAATAAGGAACTTGCTGAGCAAATTGCAAAGCACATTGGAGTAGGACTAGGAAAATGTTCTGTTGATCGTTTTAGTGATGGAGAAGTTCAAATTAACATTGAAGAAAGTATCCGTGGTTGCGATGTATTCATTATTCAATCTACAAGCTTCCCAGTAAACGAACATATCATGGAATTACTTATTATGATCGATGCATTAAAGCGTGCATCTGCAAAAACAATTAATATTGTTATTCCTTACTATGGTTATGCGCGTCAAGACCGTAAAGCGCGTTCTCGTGAACCAATTACATCGAAACTTGTAGCAAACTTGCTTGAAACAGCAGGTGCAACTCGTGTAATCACTCTAGATTTACATGCTCCACAAATTCAAGGGTTCTTTGATATCCCAATCGACCACTTAATGGGTGTACCGATTCTTTCAGATTACTTTGAAACAAAAGGTCTTAAAGATATCGTAATCGTATCACCTGACCATGGTGGGGTAACTCGTGCTAGAAAAATGGCGGATCGCCTAAAAGCACCAATCGCTATTATTGATAAGCGTCGTCCTCGTCCGAACGTATCAGAGGTAATGAACATTATCGGTAATATTGAAGGTAAGACAGCAATTTTAATTGATGACATCATTGATACAGCTGGTACAATTACATTAGCAGCAAACGCTCTTGTTGAGAACGGTGCTTCTGAAGTATATGCTTGCTGTACACACCCAGTATTATCTGGTCCAGCAATTGAGCGTATCCAAAACTCAAATATTAAAGAGTTAGTTGTAACGAACTCTATCGTATTACCGGAAGATAAGAAAATCGACAAAGTACATGAACTTTCAGTTGCTCCATTAATCGGAGAAGCAATCATTCGTGTATACGAAGAAGAATCTGTAAGTGTATTATTCAATTAATTGGATAGAATGAGACGTAACCAAGATTGGTTACGTCTTTTCGTATCGAAAAAAGAAAGTAGTGGTACAAGAATGAAATTGATAGTAGGACTTGGGAACCCGGGTAGAGAATATGAATTAACAAGGCATAATATTGGATTTATGGCAATTGATGAACTTGCAAAGCGTTGGAATATTTCTTTGAATGAACAAAAATTTAAAGGAGTATTTGGTGCAGGATTTGTTAATGGGGAAAAAGTAATCTTATTAAAGCCACTTACATATATGAATTTATCTGGGGAAAGTATTCGTCCACTCATGGATTACTATAAAATTGATGTTGAGGACTTCGTTGTTCTGTACGATGATTTAGACATTCCTGTAGGTAAATTACGCCTTCGTATGAAAGGTAGTGCTGGTGGACATAATGGTGTGAAATCAACAATTTCACATTTAGGAACACAAGAGTTTCAACGCATCCGCATGGGAATTGATCGTCCGAAAAATGGCATGAAGGTAGTAGATTACGTATTAGGACGTTTCACATCGGAAGAAATTCCTGATGTGGGTCATTCTATTGAAAAAGCAGCGGATGCATGTGAAGAATGGTTAAATAAACCTTTTCTTCAAATCATGAATACCTTCAATAGTTAAGGGTATGATTGGGAATATTTTGTTTTATTTTTACCCATACTAGTAGTAATTGGATTTTTAGGAGGCTAGTATGGAAGGTTATTATCATTGCAGACATTGCGGGAGTAATGTAGGCTCCGTTACTGCAGAAAAAGTATATAGCGACGTTTTATTTCAACTAACAGAGCAAGAAGTAGTAGAGATGATTCATTTTCATGAGAATGGAAATATATATATACAAACGATTTGTGAATCGTGTCAAGAAACGCTCGCATCTTATCCTGAGTATTATGAATATGAAAAATTTCTGCAATAAAATGTTGTCGCTTTGGCATGTCCAAAGCATTTTTCTGTTTTCTTTTTCCAAAATATTTGCATAAAATATAGTGGCTTGCTCTTTATGTTGAGAGGGGTTTTGAAAATGATAGGTTTATTAGAGCAATTTTATAAAAATGAAGAGATCCAATCGGTTATTAATGGATTAGAAGATGGTTTAAAAGAACAGCTTGTATCAGGTATGGCAACCTCTTCTCGTTCGTTATTAATGGCGGCCTTATATAAAAAAACAAAAAAATCACAACTTATTGTGACGCATAATTTATATCAAGCGCAAAAAGTACATGAAGATTTAGTGGCGTTACTTGGTGAAAAAGATGTGTGGCTATACCCAGTAAATGAATTGATAGCATCAGAAATTGGTGTTGCAAGCCCAGAATTGAAGGCGCAACGTATTGAAGTATTGAATCGTTTAGCTGCAGGAGAGAATGGGATTATTGTAGCACCGGTTGCGGGACTACGCAGATTTTTACCAATGAAAGAATTGTGGAAGCAAAGGCAAATCGAAATTAATCTAGGGCAAGAGATTGATTTAGATACATTCTTGCATACTTTACATCATATTGGTTATGAGCGTAAGTCGATGGTAGAGGCTCCTGGGGAATTCAGTTTGCGCGGGGGAATATTAGATATTTATCCATTAACTGAAGAGTTACCATTTCGTATTGAATTTTTCGACACAGAAGTTGATTCTATTCGATTATTTGATGTGGATGAACAGCGCTCTCAAGATAAAAAAGAAAGTGTTAGATTTGGCCCAGCAACAGAGTTTTTATTTTCACAAGAAGAATTGAAGTCGGGAATTAAGCGTCTTGAGGAAGGTTTGACTAAGACGATGCAAAAACTTTCCGATGATAAATTGAAGACTACAGTGCTTGAGACGGTAAGTCATGAAATTGAGATGTTAAAAAACGGGCAAAGTATAGAACAGATGTTTAAATATTTATCTGTTTTCTATAACGAACCTGCTAGTCTGATAGATTATTTACCAGAAGATGGTATTGTGATTTTAGATGAGATTTCCCGTATTCAAGAAACAGCATCACATCTTGAAACGGAAGAGGCGGAATGGTATATCTCACTTCTTGGTGAGGGAACGATTATTCAAGATTTATCTTTCTCACACTCGTTTGAGGAATTTCTTCATCATAAAAAAAGAAGTTTTGTATATTTAACGTTATTCTTACGTCATATAGCACATACACATCCGCAAAATATTGTGAATGTGACATGTAAAACAATGCAAGATTTCCATGGGCAGATGCAGTTGTTGAAAACTGAAATTGATAGATGGAACGAAGGGCATTTTACGACTGTTGTGCTCGGAACTGATGATGAACGTGTAAAAAAACTACAACATATTTTAAGTGATTATGATATTGAGGCAGATATTGTAGAGGGCACAGATATATTATTGCCTGGAAGGTTACAAATTGCTGTAGGTGATTTACATGCGGGATTTGAAATGCCGATGCAAAAGCTTGTTGTTATTACTGAAAAAGAGCTTTTTCATAAGAAAGTTAAAAAATCACAACGTAAGCAAAAGTTATCTAATGCCGAACGCATTAAAAGTTATTCGGAATTAAAAGTTGGAGATTATGTAGTTCATGTTAATCATGGTATAGGTAAATTCTTAGGTATCGAGACGTTAGAGATTAATGGCGTTCATAAAGATTACTTGAATATTAAATATCAAGGTAATGATAAGTTATACGTTCCAATTGAACAAATTGACCAAGTGCAAAAATATGTAGGATCTGAAGGTAAGGATCCTAAAGTTTATAAATTGGGCGGAAATGACTGGAAAAAGGTCAAAACGAAAGTTGAAAAATCTGTACAAGACATTGCGGATGACCTAATTAAACTATATGCTGAACGCGAAGCTTCAAAGGGTTATGCATATACACCAGATACAGCAGAACAACAAGAATTTGAATCTTCTTTCCCGTATCAAGAGACAGAGGATCAATTGCGTTCTATTGAAGAGATTAAGAAAGATATGGAACGTGGACGTCCGATGGATAGGCTTCTTTGTGGTGATGTAGGATATGGAAAGACGGAAGTAGCTATCCGTGCGGCATTTAAGGCAATTATGGATGAAAAACAAGTTGCTATTTTAGTACCGACAACGATCCTTGCACAACAACACTATGAAACAATTCGAGAGCGTTTTCAAGATTATCCAATCAATATAGGATTATTAAGTAGATTCCGTACGAGAAAACAGCAAAATGAAACAATTAAAGGCTTAAAAGATGGTACGGTAGATATCGTAATCGGAACGCATCGTATTTTATCTAAAGATGTTACTTATAAAGATTTAGGTCTCCTTATTATTGATGAAGAACAAAGATTTGGTGTAACGCATAAAGAAAAAATTAAACAATTAAAAGCAAATGTTGACGTATTAACATTAACGGCAACTCCGATTCCGCGTACACTCCATATGTCTATGCTTGGTGTGCGTGACTTATCTGTTATTGAGACACCACCAGAAAATCGTTTCCCAGTTCAAACGTATGTAGTAGAGTATAATCCAGCGTTAATGCGAGAAGCGATAGAACGAGAGCTTGCAAGAGGTGGGCAAATTTACTTCTTATATAATCGTGTGGAGGATATCGAAAGAAAAGCAGATGAAATTTCGATGTTAGTTCCAGACGCGCGTGTAACTTATGCACATGGGAAAATGAACGAAAGTGAATTAGAGTCTGTTATGCTATCGTTTTTAGAGGGGCAGCATGATGTTCTTGTAAGTACAACAATTATTGAGACGGGTGTAGATATTCCGAATGTAAATACGTTAATTGTATTTGATGCAGATCGTATGGGATTATCGCAGCTGTATCAGCTTCGTGGGCGTGTTGGACGTTCTAATCGTGTTGCATATGCATACTTTGCATACAAACGAGATAAAGTGTTATCAGAGGTTGCAGAGAGGCGTCTACAAGCCATTAAAGAGTTCACAGAGCTTGGATCAGGTTTCAAAATTGCGATGAGAGACTTATCTATTCGTGGTGCAGGTAACTTGTTAGGTGCCGAACAGCATGGATTTATTGATTCTGTCGGATTTGATCTATATTCTCAAATGTTAAAAGATGCAATTGAACAGCGTAGAGGAACAGATGGGGTTGAAAATACAGTTAATGTTGAAATTGATTTAGAAGTAGATGCATATTTACCAGATGCTTATATTTCAGATAGTAAACAAAAAATTATGATGTATAAACAGTTTAGAGGCGTTTCTGCAATGGAGGATATTGAAGAGTTGCAGGAAGAGATGATAGATAGATTTGGTGATTACCCGCAAGAAGTTGGTTACTTATTACAAATTGCAAATATTAAAGTATTGGCAATGAAAGAACAAATTGAGTTAATTAAGCAAAATAAATTTGAAGTAACAATTCTGTTCTCAGAACAAGCAAGTCAAAATATTGATGGCGGAAAATTATTCATGCTTGGAAATAGTTTTGGACGTATGATCGGTTTAGGGATGGAAGGATCACAATTGAAAATCGTTATGAAAACAAATGGCTTAGAGACATCGAAGTGGTTAACAATTGCTGAAAATTTATTAAAAGGCCTACCAGATGTAAAAAAAGAAGTCATAAATGCCTAATATTAGATAAAAAAATACAATTCGGCGTGCATAGAAGAACTAATGTGTAAAATACTATGTCTAACAGTTGGTGATTTTTACATGAACAGGTAAATTCACCACTTTCATCATCAGTAGAAAGTGAGGCAGCATTAGAATGAAAGCAACTGGAATCGTACGTCGAATTGATGATTTAGGTAGGGTAGTAATCCCGAAGGAAATTCGTAGAACTTTACGTATTCGAGAAGGAGACCCATTAGAAATATTTGTTGATCGCGATGGAGAAGTGATTTTGAAGAAATATTCTCCGATTAGTGAACTAGGTGATTTTGCAAAAGAATATACGGAAGCTTTATACGATAGCTTAGGACATAATGTGCTTGTATGCGATCGTGATTCTATTATCGCGGTAGCAGGCATATCTAAAAAAGAATACTTAAATAAAAGCGTTGGCGATTTAATTGAGAAGACAATGGAAGATCGTAAGTCTGTAATTATGACGGATGAAAGCGAAATTTCAATTATTGATGGAGTAACAGAAAAAGTTAGTTCTTATACAATTGGCCCGATTGTTGCGAATGGGGATCCAATTGGAGCTGTTATTATCTTCTCTAAAGAGGCCATTATAAGTGAAGTAGAGCATAAGTCAGTAAATACAGCTGCGAGCTTTTTAGCGAAACAAATGGAGCAGTAAGGCCATATCGAATTTTAGAAGTAGCAATCTTTCCTAATTATGATATTTCTTCTTGAGAAATCAATTATTTGGAGATATATGTATATTGAAAAAAGGTAGCACTTTGCTACCTTTTTTCGTTGAACATTTCTAGCGTTGCACGAACGTATTATTACTCGTGTAGGTAAGGAAGCTTGTCCTTTTCTTTATGATATAATACGAGGGGTGAGAATAGAAAAAGGAGTTTTCTTGTATGGAATCGAAGAAGTATCAAGCCTTTTGGCGTGGGGCTATTATATTAACAATCGCAAGTTTTGTTACAAAGGTATTAAGCGCTTTTTACCGTATTCCATATCAAAATATAGCGGGTGATATTGGTTTTTATATTTACCAACAAATTTATCCGTTTTATGGATTTTGTTTAATTTTAGCTACTTATGGATTCCCCATTATAATTTCAAAAATGGTTGCGGAACGATTAGAGCGAGGGAAACAAAAAGAAGCAGAAGAAATTATTTGTGTATCTTTTTGGTTTTTATTAGGAATTGGTTTCATAGGCTTTTTTACATTGTTTTTTGGTGCCGAAGCAATTGCAACAGCTATGGGCGATACACACTTAGATAAGTTATTACGTGTTATTTCATTTTCATTCATATTGATGCCGTTTTTATCTGTAGCAAGAGGATATTTTCAGGGGTTCAATAATATGATGCCAACAGCTGTTTCGCAAGTGATAGAACAAACGATTCGTGTTTCTATTATTGTATTTTTATCACTATTCCTAATTGCTCACGGATTTGATTTATATACAGTCGGTGCAGGTGCTATGTTAGGTTCAATCGCAGGCGGACTGATTGGGATTATCGTACTTGTACTTTATATGCGTCATGACTTTCGTTCTATATTCTTCAAAAGTGTAAAGAGGATTAAGGGCAAAAAGAGGATCATTAAAATTCTGTTTTGGCAGGGTTTGGCGATTTGTGTTAGTAATTTAGTGCTTATTTTTATACAAATGGCTGATTCTGTTTCCTTCTATTCTTTACTTATTGGGGCAGGAGAGCCAGCTGAAAGTGCAAAGGTATTAAAAGGTGTATATGACAGAAGTATCCCGCTTATGCAATTAGGGACTGTCGTGACAACTTCTTTCTCGTTGTCGCTTATTCCAATCATTACAGCGGCGAAGGAAAGAGGAGATCTTTCCTTTATTCGAGAAAAGGTAAAGTTAGCAATGAAAATAACATTTGTTATTGGATTTGCAGCGGCCGTTGGATTAACTTGTATTATTCAGCCTACGAATATTATGCTGTTTGAAAATAGTGATGGGTCAGATGTTTTATCCATTTTATCTTTATCTATTTTATTTAGTTCATTGTCGATTACAACTGCTTCTATTTTGCAAGGGCTAGGACAAACATTAAAACCAGCAATATTCGTTATATTTGGGAGTTGTTTAAAGTTAGCTTTAAATTATATATTAATGCCGTATTTTGGTGTGAAGGGAGCTGCAATCGCAACACTAGTTGCGTTAATTGTAATTTCTGTGTTAAATAGTGCATTACTTATGCAAGCCGTATCTGAATCGCTCATCGATAAACGTAATATGTTAGGTGTAGTTATTAGTGGTATCGGTATGGGATTTGTATTAATAATGTTTATGCGTGTGATGCAAATGTCTGGATTAGTAATTGATACGGAACATAGAGGAATCGCGACAATTGAGGCATTGTTAGGTGTAGCTATCGGCGGATTGGCATATATGTTTTTAATTTTAAAATTACGTGTATTTACAAAAGCGGAAATAGGAACCGTTATGAAAAAAGAGAAAAAAGAAGGTTCTTTGAAGAAGAGTGGATAGAGGTGGCAGGTTGTGAGTGGAATCATTACTATTTTAGGATTAGGTGCTGGTGAGTTAGATCAGTTAACGATGGGTGTATATCGAAAAATAAAAGAAGCAGATCACATGTTTGTTAGAACGAAGGAACATCCCGTTATAGAAGAGTTGGAGAAAGAAGGTATACAATATACAGCCTTTGACAGTGTGTATGAAGCACATGATACGTTTGAAATTGTATATGAAACAATTGCGAATACATTGTTAGAACAAGCTGAAGGCACAGAAATCATCTATGCCGTGCCAGGGCATCCGCTTGTAGCGGAAAGAACGGTTCAGCTACTATTGGAAAAAGGCGAAGTAGCGAATGTTGAAGTGCGCATTGAAGGTGGACAAAGTTTCCTTGATCCTATGTTTGCAAGTCTAAAGATTGACCCGATTGAAGGATTCCAATTAATTGATGCTACATCATTTGAAAGAGGGCAATTAGAATTACGTCAACATTTAATCTTTTGCCAAGTATATGACGCATTCGTTGCATCTGATGTGAAATTAACATTAATGGAGATGCTGCCAGATGATTATGAAGTGTATATCGTAACAGCTGCAGGGACTTCATTTGAACAAGTTAAAAAGGTGCCGTTGTACATGTTAGATCATGAAACGGAATTAAATAATTTAACGAGTGTATATGTACCACCAGTTCAGGAACGTGCGTCCTTGTATCAACAGTTTGACGTGCTTAGAGAAATTATTGCAGACCTTCGTGGCCCGAATGGTTGTCCGTGGGATAAAAAGCAAACACATCAATCTTTAAAGAAGTATTTAATCGAGGAAGCTTATGAAGTATTGGAAGCAATTGATGAAGAGGATGATGATCACTTAGTAGAAGAACTGGGGGATGTATTATTACAAGTTATGCTGCATGCCCAAATCGGAGAGGATGAAGGCTGGTTCTCTATAGATGATATTATTCGAACTTTATCTGAGAAAATGGTTCGTCGCCATCCGCATGTATTTGGGAATACGGATGTAAATAGTGCCGATGAAGTACTTGCTAATTGGGAAGAAATTAAAAAACAAGAAAAAGGATTCGTAAAAGAATCTGTTTTAAATGGAGTTCCAAAAAGTTTGCCACAGTTACTACGCGCTTATGAAATCCAGAAAAAAGCTGGCAAGGTTGGTTTTGATTGGGTTGATGTACAACCGATGATAGAAAAAGCTTTAGAAGAATGGCAAGAGTTCCAGCAAGAAGTTACAAACATGGATGAGGCGAAGATGTTAGGTGAATTCGGCGACTTACTATTTGCATTTGTGAATATTGCTCGTCATTATAAAATAGATCCCGAAGAAGCGTTACATTCAACGAATGAGAAATTCGTCGGTCGTTTCTTATACATGGAGGCAAAAGTAGCTGAAATGAATAAAGAGATGCAAGATTTATCATTAGAGCAGTTAGATGTTTTATGGGAAGAGGCAAAACAAACAGAGCGTTAATAGGGGGATTTGATATGCGTCTAGATAAGTTTTTAAAAGTATCACGTTTAATTAAAAGAAGAACATTAGCGAAAGAAGTAGCTGATCAAGGAAGAATAGCAATTAATGGTCAAGTGGCAAAAGCGAGTTCGGATGTGAAAGTAGCTGATGAATTAACAATTCGTTTTGGTCAAAAAATAGTAACTGTAAAAATAAACGAATTGAAAGAAACGACTAAAAAAGAAGATGCAGCAAATATGTATAGCTTAGTTCGCGAAGAAAAAGTAAAGGCTGAAGAAGGCTTGTTCTAAAATCAATTATCCCTTCATACATTACTATTAGCTAGTATAAATGTATGGGGGGATTTACGTGAATAATGGTTACTCACCTATGTCTTCTAATCAACAAAATGTTTCTGTAGAGCATGATATTATTATGCGTGGCAGGCGTGTAATTGATATTACCGGTGTAAAGCAGGTAGAGAGTTTTGATAGCGAAGAGTTTTTGCTTGAGACTGTAATGGGCTTTTTAACAATTCGTGGTCAAAATTTGCAAATGAAAAATTTAGATGTGGAAAAAGGTGTTGTATCAATTAAAGGGAAAGTTCATGAGATGCTGTATATTGATGAGAATCAAGGGGAGAAAACTAAAGGATTCTTTAGTAAGTTGTTTAAATGAGTCTAACAATTCAGTTGTATACGATGCTCTCAATGATCGGAATGGGTGCTTGGGTTGGGGCATCTTTAGATACATACCAACGATTTTTAAATCGTCAGGAACGTAAACGTTGGCTTGTATTTATATATGATATACTATTTTGGATTGTCCAAGCATTATTCGTTTTTTACGTATTGCTTCTTGTAAATGAAGCTGAACTACGTATATATGTATTTTTGGCATTATTATGTGGTTTTGCGGCGTATCAAAGCTTATTGAAAGCAATATACATGAGATTGTTAAATTTTCTCATCTATATTTTTATGCAAACAACACACTTTTTTGTTCAAATTATAAAGCTACTCATGATAAAACCTGTTATTATTATAGCGCAGCTATTTATTGCATTTATATTATTCTTATTTCGTATACTGCTTTCAATTGGACATGTGTTATGGAAAATGGTGATTTGGATATTACTTTTCATATGGAAAGTTTTTTTCTGGCCTGTTCGATTTATTGCTTCGCTCATATGGAAACTTCTCCCTAATCGTGTTAAACTTTTTATAATGAAACATGTAGGGTTCCTGCAATATATAGCAAAATTAAAGGGACATATCTTCCAATTATGGGAGCGTATAAAAAAGAAGTTAGGGGGACCTCGGAAATGAGGGAACTGAGACAAAGAACAATCGAAAAACAGAGTCCAAATCCTGTTAAAGAGCATATAATACAAACGGATGAGAACAGGAAGCGACTTTATCGCCGTTTAGCGGTTTTTCTTGTCTTTGCTTTTACAATTATTGCGAGTATTAGTGTAACGTTTTATCAACAAAACAGTTCCATTAGAGCAAAAGAAGCAAAAGTTAAGGACATGAAAAAAGAACTGGATTCATTAACGAATAAAGAAAAGAGTCTAAAAGACGAAGTTCAAAAGTTAAATGATGAAGAGTACGTATTAAAGATTGCTAGAAGGGATTATTTCTTCTCTGGAAAAGGGGAGATAATTTTTCCTGTTTCTAAGTAGAGTATGTCTTATTGACACTATATTTTAGGATTATATATAATAAAGTAAAATTTGACTTTTTAACCACTAAGGAGGAGCATTTTTTTTATGTCAATCGAGGTAGGCAGCAAGTTACAGGGTAAAGTAACAGGTATTACAAATTTTGGGGCTTTTGTGGAGCTGCCAGAAGGCTTAACGGGTCTTGTTCATATTAGTGAAGTTGCTGATAATTATGTGAAAGATATTAACGATCACTTAAAAGTGGGCGACCAAGTAGAAGTAAAAGTTATTAACGTTGAAAAAGATGGCAAGATCGGTCTATCTATTAAAAAAGCGAAAGAGCGTGAAAAAACAGAAGGAGATCGTCCACGTGGTGAATACCAACGCGGTGGTGGCGATCAACAACGTTCTGGACGTCCACAACGTAATAATCGTTCTTTCAACAGAGATAACCGTGGCGGCGGTAACGAACGAGCTCCAAAAGAAACATTCGAGCAAAAGATGGCACGTTTCTTAAAGGATAGTGAAGATCGTTTAACTTCTTTAAAGCGTAACACAGAATCTAAACGTGGTGGCCGTGGCGCACGTCGCGGATAATAAGAACGTTTAATTCTTAGCATATAGAGAGGTACCCAGGGCGATTGCTCAGGGTGCTTTTTTATATGTGAAAATATATTTTTAAAAAAGTTTTCAAGATGTGTTGACTTTAAATTATATCTGAGGTAAGATACTAATTGTCCGTTAAATAAGACGACATGGCGGTGTAGCTCAGCTGGCTAGAGCGTACGGTTCATACCCGTGAGGTCGGGGGTTCGATCCCCTCCGCCGCTATATTTAATTTAACGGCCCGTTGGTCAAGTGGTTAAGACACCGCCCTTTCACGGCGGTAACACGGGTTCGAATCCCGTACGGGTCATCCTAAAAAGATCATGCAAATTTGCATGATCTTTTTTTGTTAAATAAATTAAGACATACAACACTTCTACAAAATCACCCTATATTTTCTGAATGTTCGATTAAAATATTAAGGATACATTACATACCGTGTATATATGTAGAGTTATTTCGAATAAAAAGTCGAACGATTATAAAAGTGAAAACTGTTGTTTTGACAAAAATCCCAATAATCATCTTTTATAATGACAGTAATTAAACTATGCAGGTGGTGTTAAAAATATGCCTAAAGCAGGAAGGAATACTATGAATACAAGTGCATTGGCAATGAATGAGAGTCAGCTTGGAGCAGGAAAGTGGACAAGTAAGTTGCGAATGAAGTTTGAACAAGTTTTCTTTAGATGGGGATTTATTATTGTTGTTATTGGTTTTCTTTTGGGACGAGCATATATATTAACAAACATTTTACCGTTTGCACTGCCGTTTTTTGCTGCTGTTTATGTTATGAAGCGGGATAAAATGCCGCTCGCGTTCTTGGCTCTAATGGGGGGCGCACTTTCAGTTTCGATAGATAATTTATTCTTTACCTTTGCATCTATTTTTACTTTCTTCATTTATAATATCTTCTTTAGTCGGTTTACACGTAAAACTGTCGGACTTGTTCCATTCCAAGTATTTATCTCCGCATTAACCGCACATTTAGTTGTCGTATATTTTGCGCAACAAACTGTTACCATGTACGATTTACTCGTTAGTACGATTGAGGCAGGGCTTAGCTTCGTATTAACTATGATATTTTTACAAAGTGTTCCGCTTTTAGTCGAACGAAAAGGTAAACAACAAGCGCTAGAGACAGAAGAAATTGTTTGTTTAATTATATTACTAGCATCTGTTTTAACAGGTACAACAGATTGGTTTGTATATGACGCTTCTATTCAACATATTTTTACTAGGTATTTAGTGCTCGTGTTTGCATTTATCGCGGGGGCGGCTACAGGATCTACAGTGGGGGTCGTCACTGGATTAATATTAAGTTTAGCGAATGTCTCTAGTTTGTCTCAACTTAGTCTGCTTGCTTTTTCTGGGTTGCTTGGTGGTTTGTTAAAAGAAGGAAAGCGTTTAGGTGTTAGTTTAGGTTTATTAATTGGGACGAGCTTGATTACGCTATATGTAGACAAACAAACAAACATTGTGACAACTTTAATTGAATCTGGTGTGGCGATTGCGTTCTTCTTATTAACACCGAAACTTGTTATGGATCGTATTGCTAAATTCATGCCAGGCACACAGGAACATTCGCAAGATCAACAACAGTATTTAAGAAGGATGCGTGATGTTACAGCGAATAAAATTAATCAATTTGCCAATGTATTTGCTGCTTTATCTAATAGCTTTTCTGTATATGGATATGTGGAGGAGGAAGATAAAGAGACGGAGGCAGACTTGTTCTTAAGCACAATTACTGCAAAAACATGTCAAACATGCTTTAAAAAGGACCAATGCTGGGTAGTTAATTTCGATAAAACGTACGACTATATGAAACAAATAATGAGTGAAACGGAAGAGGGGACGTTGCAGCATAATCGGAAGTTAGTCCGTGAATGGGACAAGCATTGTGTGAGAGGAAAGAAAGTGACGGATTTAGTAGCTGGTGAATTAGATCATTTCTATGAGGGACAGAAATTACGAAAGCAAATGAAAGAAAATCGTAGAATAGTAGCGGAGCAACTATTAGGTGTATCAAAAGTTATGGAGGATTTTGCTAAGGAGATACAAAGAGAACGAGAAAATCACCAAGTACAAGAAGAACAGATCTTGCAAGCGTTTCGTGATTTTGGTGTAGAAATAGAGCACGTTGATATTTATTGTTTAGATAGAGGAAGTATTGATATTGAAATGCTAATTCCGGTTGCATCTAATGAACATGGAGAGTGTGAAAAATTAGTTGCACCGATGCTTTCTGATATTCTAAAGGAAAATATAGTTGTTAAACATGAAGAAAAGTCTTCTTATCCGAACGGTCACAGCTTAATATCATTTGGTTCGGCAAAAACGTATTCTCTTGATACTGGGTTGGCTACAGCTGCAAAAGGCGGTGGGTTTGTTTCGGGTGATTCTTATGCGATGATGGATCTAAGTGTCGGTAAATATGCGCTTGCAATTAGTGATGGTATGGGAAATGGGCAAAGAGCTCATATGGAGAGTAAAGAAACGGTGAAATTATTACAAAAAATACTTCAATCAGGCATTGATGAGGAAATAGCGATTAAGTCTATCAATTCTATTCTTTCTTTAAGGACAACAGAAGAGATGTTTACGACGTTAGATTTAGCTATGGTAGATTTGCGGGATGCGAGCGCGAAGTTTTTAAAGATTGGGTCGACACCGAGTTTTGTTAAACGCGCAAATAATATTTTGAAAATTGAGGCAAGTAATTTACCGATGGGGATTATTGAGGATGTTGAAGTTGATGTAGTAGGTGAACAATTAAAAACGGGTGATATTCTTATTATGATGAGTGATGGGATTTTTGAGGGAGCGCAACATGTGGAGAATCATGAACTATGGATGAAACGAAAAATTAAAGAATTACAAACCGAAGATCCACAAGAAATTGCTGATATCATTATGGAAGAGGTGATTCGCTCCGGTGATGGTTATATAAATGACGATATGACTATTGTTGTGGCGAAAGTGAAGAAAAATATGCCGAAGTGGGCTACGATTCCAATTGTAGGAATGCAGGCACAATAAAGTGACACTTTAAGCATGATGTTTCGTTCTAAAAACCTAGGTGGATGCCTAGGTTTTTTTGCTTTAAAAGATAATGGTATTATTTTTGTGAATATGTACGGATGATGTAAGATAAAAATGTAATTTTTGTATATCTTTTTTTTGCACAATGTTTGTAAAAGTTGTACCATTATAAACAAGGTAACTAACGTTGCTGTTCTTGTTTAATGAAAGGTGATTACGAAGTTGAAAGATACATTTGTTGAAAAGGTAGATGACTTTGTAAAGCAGCATGATGTATTAAAGGAACATTCAACAATTGTTGTGGGGGTTTCTGGTGGTCCTGACTCTTTGGCTCTTCTATATTATTTGTTAGAAAAAAGAGCAGCAAAAAAGTTTGAAATTGTAGTGGCGCATGTGGATCATATGTTTAGAGGTGATGAATCTCATGAGGACCTACAGTTTGTGCAGGATCTTTGTAAGGGACTGGGAGTTATTTGCGAAACGATAAGGATTAATGTGTCGCAATATCAACAGCAATACGGGATGAATGCACAAGTTGCTGCTAGAGAATGCAGATATGCATTTTTGGAAAGAATAATGAAGAAATATGATGCGAGATATGTAGCTCTTGGACATCATGGTGATGACCAAGTAGAGACGATCTTAATGCGCCTTGTGCGAGGGAGTACTCCGAAAGGATATGCAGGCATTGCAGTGAAGCGTCCTTTTCATAATGGATATTTAATTAGGCCGTTACTTGGAGTAACGAAGGAAGAAATTGTTGATTACTGTAATAAGCTAAAAATAATTCCTCGTATAGATCCAAGTAATAAAAAGGAAGTATATACAAGGAATCGATTACGTAAATATGTCCTTCCGCATTTGAAAGAAGAAAATTCACAAGTGCATGAGAAATTCCAAAAATTTAGCATGCAGATGCAAGAGGATGAGGCGTATTTGCAGGAATTAGCTTTTGAGAAAATGAATAAAGTAATTACAAAAAAAAGTGATAAACAAATTAGCTTATCAATTCCTGCCTTTGAATCCATGTCTATGCCTTTACAAAGAAGAGGGATTCAACTAATATTAAACTATCTTTATGAATATAAGATTCCATCTTCTCTTTCCTCTATACATATTGACAAAGTGATTGAGTTTTTTAAGCGGACACAACCTTCGGGTTCACTTGATTTCCCAGGTGATTTAAAAATTGTTCGCGCATACGAGGAGTGCAACTTTGGATTTAAACAAGAAATTGTTTCTCCTTTTTTACAAGATTTATCAGTGCCCGGGACAATTACGCTATCGAACGGGGATAAGCTTGTAGCAGAGGTGAGCGAAGATATACCAAGTAACATGAATGAAACAGTATTTGTTGCTAAGTATAATGATATATCATATCCACTTCGTATTCGTTCTAGAGAAAATGGAGATCGTATGTCAATACAAGGTATGAATGGCACAAAAAAGATAAAAACTATTTTTATCGAAGCAAAAGTACCAAGAGAAAAAAGAGAAGAATGGCCGGTCGTTTGTGATGCAAGTGGGAATATTATTTGGATACCCTTGTTGAAGCGATCTGCATTTGCTATCTCGAAAGAGACAGCAAAGAAGGATAAATATATGATTATTCACTACAAAGCAAGGAGTCTTCCGGGAGGATAATGAAATGATGAATCAAGATATCGAAAAAGTATTAATTTCTGAAGAACAAATACAAGAAAAGGTGCTCGAATTAGGCGCAATTATTGCAGAGGATTATAAAAACACAGTACCTCTTGCAATCGGCGTATTAAAGGGTGCAATGCCATTCATGGCAGATTTATTAAAGAGAACAGATACATATCTTGAAATGGACTTTATGGCTGTATCTAGTTACGGTCACTCTACTGTTTCAACAGGCGAAGTGAAAATTTTAAAAGACCTTGATACTTCTGTAGAAGGTCGCGATATTTTAATTGTTGAAGATATTATTGATAGCGGTCTTACGCTAAGCTACTTAGTAGACCTATTTAAATATCGTAAAGCGAAATCTGTAAAAATTGTTACGTTATTAGATAAGCCAACAGGCCGCAAAGTAGATTTGAAAGCGGATTATGTTGGATTTACTGTACCGCATGAATTTGTTGTAGGGTATGGATTAGATTATAAAGAGCAGTACCGTAATCTTCCTTATGTAGGAGTATTAAAACCAAGCGTTTACTCAAATTAATTAAATACAGGCGTCACAATTGTATAGGAAATTTTTTCTATGTTACGATTTACTATAGTGTTTATGCCGTGAGAGGAGGTTAGGAATGAATCGTATCTTCCGTAATACCATCTTTTATTTACTGATATTCCTAGTAGTAATTGGAATCGTGAGCTATTTTAATGGTTCGACACAAAAAACGACATCAGTTAGCTACGATAAATTCATTACTAAACTAGAAAAAGGTGAAGTGCGTAATGTGCAACTTCAACCGAAAAATGGTGTATTTGAGGTAAAAGGACAATTTAACAACTCTAGCCAAGGAGAACAATTTGTTACTTATGCACCAAATACTGAGGAATTACAAAAGAAAATTAATGACAAAGCGCAAGGTGCTGAAGTTAAGTATCAACCAGCAGAAGAAACAAGTGCTTGGGTAACATTCTTTACTTCTATCATTCCGTTTGTTATTATCTTCATTTTATTCTTCTTCTTATTAAACCAAGCTCAGGGCGGCGGTAGCCGTGTTATGAACTTCGGGAAAAGTAAGGCGAAGTTATATAATGACGAAAAGAAAAAAGTTCGTTTCAGAGATGTTGCTGGAGCGGATGAAGAGAAACAAGAGCTTGTTGAGGTAGTTGAATTCTTGAAAGACCCTCGTAAGTTCGCTGAAGTTGGTGCCCGTATTCCGAAGGGTGTTCTATTAGTAGGACCTCCAGGTACAGGTAAAACTTTACTAGCACGTGCCGTTGCAGGTGAGGCAGGCGTTCCATTCTTCTCTATCAGTGGTTCTGATTTCGTAGAGATGTTCGTCGGTGTCGGTGCATCACGTGTACGTGATTTATTCGAAAATGCAAAGAAAAATGCTCCTTGTATCATTTTCATTGATGAAATTGATGCGGTAGGACGTCAACGTGGCGCAGGTCTTGGTGGTGGCCATGATGAGCGTGAGCAAACGTTGAACCAATTGCTTGTTGAAATGGATGGATTCGGTGCAAACGAAGGTATTATTATCATCGCTGCGACAAACCGTCCTGATATTCTTGACCCAGCGTTATTACGTCCAGGTCGTTTTGACCGTCAAATCACAGTCGATCGTCCAGATGTAAATGGTCGTGAAGCTGTACTGAAAGTACATGCTCGTAATAAACCGCTTGATGAGAATATCAACTTAAGAGCAATTGCAACTCGTACACCAGGATTCTCTGGTGCCGATCTTGAAAACTTATTAAACGAAGCTGCTTTAGTAGCTGCGCGTCAAGATAAGAAGAAAATTGATATGAGCGACATTGATGAAGCGACGGATCGTGTTATTGCAGGTCCGGCTAAGAAGAGTCGTGTTATCTCTGAAAAAGAACGTAATATCGTTGCTTTCCATGAAGCGGGCCACACTGTAATTGGTGTTGTTCTTGATGAAGCAGATGTCGTTCATAAAGTAACAATTGTCCCTCGTGGTCAAGCTGGTGGATATGCAGTAATGCTTCCGAAAGAAGATCGTTACTTCATGACAAAGCCAGAGTTACTTGATAAAATCACTGGTTTACTTGGTGGTCGAGTAGCTGAGGAGATTGTGTTTGGTGAAGTGAGTACAGGTGCTCACAACGACTTCCAACGTGCGACTGGCATTGCAAGACGTATGGTTACGGAATTCGGTATGAGTGATAAGCTTGGACCAATGCAATTTGGTAGCTCACAAGGTGGTCAAGTGTTCTTAGGAAGAGACTTCCATTCAGAACAAAACTACAGTGATGCAATTGCACATGAAATCGATGTGGAAATGCAAACGATTATGAAAGACTGTTATGCTCGTGCGAAAGAAATTCTTACTGAAAATCGTGATAAACTAGATCTTATTGCGAAAACGTTACTTGAAGTAGAAACGTTAGATGCAGAGCAAATCAATCATTTATGTGATTACGGCAGATTGCCAGAACGTCCAACATCTTCAGCTGATGTGAAAGTAAACATCAACATGAAGAAGGACGATGAAGAATCAGAAGATAAGTAAGAGATGAAGGAGTGACGATAGTCACTCCTTTTTTATTTGTGGAACGAAATGAAGTAGAAAAAGAATTTAAATAAATTTGGTATTAAAAATTGAAATAGAGCGTAATCTTTTTGTAAAATGATGAGGATAGAAAAGCTGATTATATAAGTATGTGTGATATGATGTTTTTATAAGTTTTATACATACTGAACAAATATAGATTAAATAAGATAAGTGGTGAGAATATGATTTTTGTATTGGATGTAGGGAACACAAATGCTGTGCTAGGCGTGTTTGAAGAGGGGGAACTTCGTCAACATTGGCGCATGGAAACAGATCGTCATAAGACAGAAGATGAATATGGAATGCTTGTAAAGCAGTTGCTTGAGCATGAAGGTCTTTCGTTTGAAGATGTGAAAGGTATTATCGTGTCTTCAGTCGTACCACCAATTATGTTTGCTTTAGAGCGCATGTGTGAAAAATATTTTAAAATTAAACCGCTTGTAGTAGGTCCTGGAATAAAAACGGGGCTAAATATTAAATATGAAAATCCACGTGAAGTAGGCGCGGACCGAATTGTAAATGCGGTGGCAGGAATCCACTTATATGGAAGTCCGCTTATTATTGTCGATTTCGGTACGGCTACTACATATTGTTATATTAACGAAGAAAAGCATTATATGGGTGGAGTTATTACGCCGGGAATTATGATTTCAGCAGAGGCTTTATATAGTAGAGCGGCAAAACTTCCTCGTATTGAAATTACAAAACCAAGCAGTGTTGTTGGAAAGAATACGGTAAGTGCGATGCAATCGGGTATTCTTTATGGTTATGTTGGACAAGTGGAAGGTATTGTTAAGCGTATGAAAGAGGAAGCTAAACAAGAACCGAAAGTTATTGCAACAGGTGGATTGGCGAAATTAATTTCAGAAGAATCGAATGTAATTGATGTTGTAGATCCATTTTTAACATTAAAAGGTTTGTATATGTTATACGAGCGTAATGCAAATTTACAGCATGAGAAAGGTGAATAAATGAGTATGAAAGATTATTTAGTAAAAGCGTTAGCGTTTGATGGAGAAGTGCGTGCATATAGTGTACGTACTACAAACACAGTAAGTGAGGCGCAAAGACGTCATGACACATGGAGAACAGCTTCAGCGGCACTTGGTCGTTCTTTAACTGCAGGTACAATGATGGGCGCAATGTTAAAAGGTGACCAAAAGTTAACGATTAAGGTAGAAGGTAATGGTCCGATTGGCCCCATCTTAGTAGATGCTCATGCGAATGGGGATGTACGTGGTTATGTAACGAATCCACATGTTGATTTTGAAGGAACGGAACAAGGGAAATTACGTGTATATCAAGCGGTAGGTACTGAAGGATTTGTAACAGTAATTAAAGATATTGGTATGCGTGAGCCGTTTATTGGTCAATCTCCAATTGTTTCAGGAGAATTAGGAGAAGACTTCACGTATTATTTTGCAGTTTCTGAGCAAACACCTTCTTCTGTAGGAGTTGGCGTTCTTGTAAATGGAGATGACAGCGTATTAGCGGCAGGTGGATTTATCCTTCAAATTATGCCAGGTGCACAGGAAGAAACAATTTCATTCATTGAAGATCGTTTGCAGAACATTCCTCCTGTATCAACGTTAATCGAACAAGGGCTTTCTCCAGAAGAGTTACTGTATGCAGTTCTTGGAGAAGATAAAGTAAAAGTATTAGAAACGATGGATGTTCAATTTAATTGCACATGTTCACGCGAACGTATTGAGAGTGTGTTAATTAGTTTAGGTAAAACAGAGTTAGAGCAAGTTCGTGCAGAAGAAGAAGAGACAGAAGTTCATTGTCATTTCTGTAATGAGCGATACAAGTTCTCTAAAGAAGATATTACAAATTTAATCGAGAGTTTGTAATAAGGATATTAAGGGGATTCTCCCCCTAAATAGATTGACAAACAGGGAATTTTCTGACAAAATCTAAATAAAGATAAAACCAATAAAAATACTCGGTGTTAGGAGTGACAGGAATGCGAGTGGCACAATCAGTTTCAGAATTAATCGGGAAAACGCCGATCGTTAAGTTGAACCGCATCGTAGAATCAGACAGCGCAGATATATACTTAAAATTAGAATTTATGAATCCAGGGAGCAGCGTTAAAGATCGTATTGCATTAGCTATGATTGAAGATGCTGAGAAAAAAGGATTATTAAAAGAAGGCGATACAATCATTGAACCAACAAGTGGTAACACAGGAATTGGTTTAGCGATGGTAGCGGCCGCTAAAGGATATAAGGCAATTTTAGTAATGCCAGAAACAATGAGTATTGAGCGTCGTAATTTATTACGTGCTTACGGTGCGGAATTAGTATTGACTCCAGGGCCTGAAGGAATGGGTGGAGCAATTCGTCAAGCGACTGAATTAGCAAAAGAGCATGGTTACTTTATACCGCAACAGTTCAAAAATCAATCGAATCCAGAAATTCATCGTTTAACAACAGGGCCAGAAATTGTTGAACAAATGGGCGATCAATTAGATGCGTTTATTGCAGGTATTGGCACAGGTGGAACGATTACTGGTGCTGGTGAAGTACTGAAGGAAGCGTATAAAGATATTAAAATTTATGCAGTAGAACCTGCGGATTCACCAGTATTATCTGGTGGGAAACCAGGTCCACATAAAATCCAAGGAATTGGGGCGGGATTCATCCCAGAGACATTGGATGTAGAAGTATATGATGAAATTGTTCAAGTGAAAACGGAGCAAGCATTTGAATATGCAAGAAGAGTGGCTAAAGAGGAAGGTATTTTAGTTGGTATCTCTTCTGGAGCGGTTATTTATGCGGCAACAGAAATTGCGAAAAAGTTAGGTAAAGGGAAAAAGGTACTTGTTATTATCCCAAGTAACGGTGAACGTTATTTAAGTACACCACTTTATCAATTTGAGTCTTAATTATATGTGATTGAAAAAGCATCCCTGAAAAAGGATGCTTTTTCTTTTTGGATTGGAAATAGGAAAAGAGTGAATGACTAGAAAACTTCATGTAAAATAAGAGATAGTATAATTAATTTATTTTCACTAGCCTTCGAGTATAACCGTTCTATATACATAATGAATGTAGTTTGTGGTGGTTACTTTAAGAGGGTGGGATAAAAGAAGACGGGGTGTTGATATGCAACGAAGAAAATCTTTAGCGCTTTCTATTCCATATCAGTTAGATTTCTTTAAGCAATATAAATTTCTTTCTAAGGATAAACCGCAACATATTTTGTTAGAAAGTGGACGTGGCGGTCGTTATAACATTGTGGGGTTGAACCCAGTAGCGGTAATCCGAGGGAAGGATGAAACGTTACATATAAGCGAAAGTGGTAAGGAAACAATAAAGCAAGGAAACCCATTAGATTTAATGCAGGAATATATGGAGCGATGGAAAACGGACTATAATCCAGAGTACCCGCCTTTTCAAGGTGGTGCGATTGGTTACTTTAGTTATGATTGCATTCGTTATATTGAAAAACTTCCTTCTCTTGCGGAGGATGACATTAATATACCTGATATATTCTTTTTATTATTTGATGATGTGTTTGTGTATGATCAAGAAGAGAAAGTATTATGGATTATTACACATTATGTAGATAAGCATGAAGAGGCAAAAGAGCGATTAAATGAGTGGAAGGTTCTTTGGGCGACAGAAGCGCCGGAAGTGACTATACCATTTGCATGCCCTGAAAAGAAAAGTGAAGCAGTTGCTTTTACAGAAGAAAGCTTTATGAAGGCGGTTGAATGTATTCAAGAATATATTGGTGCTGGTGATGTGTTCCAAGTGAACTTGTCGACGAGACAAGAAAGAACGTTACAAACACACCCGCTAGAAATTTATACAAGTCTTCGTGAAATTAATCCATCTCCATATATGGGTTACTTGGAGCTGGGAGATTTTCAAATTGTTAGTGGATCGCCGGAGTTGTTAATTAAGAAACAAGGAACCGAAGTAAGTACAAGACCAATTGCTGGAACGAGATCTAGAGGTGCGAATGAGCAAGAGGATGAAGCATTAGCCAGAGAATTAATTGAGAACGAAAAAGAAAGAGCAGAGCACGTCATGCTTGTAGATTTAGAACGAAATGATTTAGGACGTGTTTGTAAATATGGCACTGTAGAAGTAGATGAATTTATGGTAATCGAGAAATACTCACATGTAATGCATATTGTTTCTAATGTGCGTGGTGAGGTGGATGTAGATAAAGATGCTTTTGATTTAGTGAAGGCTGTATTCCCTGGGGGAACAATTACTGGTGCCCCGAAAATACGTACGATGGAAATTATTGAAGAATTAGAACCTGTTCGCAGAGGGATTTATACAGGTTCAATCGGTTGGATCGGTTATTCTGGAGATACAGAATTGAATATTGTAATTAGAACACTTCTTGCTAAAGATGGAAAGGCTCATGTACAAGCAGGAGCGGGAATTGTAATTGATTCAAATCCGGAAAATGAATATAAAGAGTCGTTAAAAAAGGCGATTGCTTTATGGCGTGCAAAAGAACGTAGTGAAGAAACGGTTAGGTGAGAGAAATGATATTAATGATTGATAATTATGATTCTTTTACATTTAATTTAGTGCAGTTTCTTGGAGAACTCGGACAAGAGCTTGTTGTTAAACGTAACGATGAAGTGGCTATTTCAGATATTGAGAATATGAAACCAGACTTTTTAATGATTTCACCAGGTCCGTGTAGTCCGAATGAAGCAGGTATTAGTATGGAGGTTATTCAATACTTTGCTGGGAAGATTCCGATTTTTGGGGTTTGTCTTGGGCATCAATCCATTGCACAAGTGTTCGGTGGAGAGGTTGTTCGTGCTGAGCGCTTAATGCATGGAAAAACATCGCTTATGCATCATGACGGAAAGACGATTTTTTCGGATATTCCTAATCCGTTTACTGCAACGCGCTATCATTCCCTTATCGTTAAGAAAGAGACGTTACCTGATTGCTTAGAGGTAACATCTTGGACGGAAGAAGGGGAAATTATGGCGCTCCGTCATAAAACGTTACCGATTGAAGGTGTACAGTTCCATCCGGAATCGATTATGACTTCCCACGGGAAAGAGTTGTTGCAGAATTTCATTCGTAAATACAGTCCAAGTGTGACATCATGTTAATTTACGTAAATGGTGAGTATGTAGAAGCAAATGAAGCAAGAATTTCTCCTTATGACCATGGTTATTTATATGGCCTTGGAGTTTTTGAGACATTTCGTATTTATAATGGTCATCCTTTCTTATTGGATGATCATTATGATCGTTTAATAGATGCGCTGAATACATTGCAAATTAAATGGACAATGACGAAAGATGAAGTGTTGCTTATTTTGAAGAACCTACTCGTTAAGAATGAATTAGAGCATGCGTATGTCCGTTTTAATGTATCGGCGGGTATAGATGAAATTGGATTGCAAACGGAAATGTATGAAGAGCCGTCTGTTATTGTTTTTATAAAACCTTTAGCAGCCCCGGGAGATGTAGTGGAAAAAGAAGGGGTTGTTTTAAAGCAAGTGCGAAATACACCAGAAGGTGCATCCCGCTTGAAGTCTCATCATTATTTAAATAATATTTTAGGGAAACGTGAAATTGGAAACGTTGTGAATAAGGAAGGTATTTTCCTTACTGAAACAGGTTATGTTGCAGAGGGTATTGTTTCGAATCTTTTTTTCGTAAAAGGTAGTATTTTATATACACCTTCGTTAAAAACGGGGATTTTAAATGGTATCACTCGTGCGTTTATTATAAAGGTTGCTGCAGAGTTAGGGATAGAAGTAAAGGAAGGTTTCTTTACAAAAGATGAATTACTTTCAGCTGATGAAGTTTTCGTAACAAACTCGATTCAAGAAATTGTTCCACTTTATCATGTAGAGGGACGAGATTTCCCGGGTAAAGTAGGTATGGTTACAAAAAGGTTTATGAGTCTTTATGAAATGCAGAGAGAGAAATTGTGGAGCAGAAATGAATTGTGAAGAGGAGATGTGTAGTTTGAAGTGGGATTATGATTTGCGCTGCGGCGAATATACATTGAACTTAAATGAAAAAACCTTAATTATGGGGATTTTAAATGTAACACCAGATTCGTTTTCTGATGGTGGGAGTTACAACGAGGTAGAGGCTGCGGTGCGACATGCGAAAGAAATGCGAGATGAAGGTGCTCATATTATTGATATCGGCGGTGAATCTACTCGACCGGGTTTTGCTAAAGTATCAGTGGAAGAAGAAATCAAGCGAGTCGTTCCGATGATTCAGGCTGTTTCACAAGAAGTGAAATTACCTATTTCTATCGACACGTATAAAGCTGAAGTTGCAAAACAGGCAATAGAGGCGGGTGCTCATATTATTAATGATATTTGGGGAGCGAAGGCGGAACCAAAAATCGCTGAAGTTGCAGCTCATTACGATGTACCTATTATTTTAATGCATAATCGCGATAACATGAATTACCGCAATTTAATGGCTGATATGGTTGCTGATTTATATGACAGTATTAAAATTGCTAAAGATGCGGGTGTGCGAGATGAGAATATCATTTTAGACCCAGGCATCGGTTTTGCTAAAACACCTGAACAAAATTTAGAAGCGATGCGTAATTTAGAACAGTTAAACGTGCTAGGTTACCCAGTGCTGTTAGGTACTTCAAGAAAGTCCTTTATTGGGCATGTGCTAGATTTACCGGTAGAGGAACGTCTTGAGGGAACGGGAGCTACCGTTTGTCTCGGTATTGAAAAGGGCTGTGAGTTTGTTCGTGTTCATGATGTGAAGGAAATGTCACGTATGGCTAAGATGATGGATGCGATGATTGGTAAGGGGGTAAAGTAATTGGATAAAATCTATGTTCATGATATGGAGTTTTACGGTTATCATGGTGTATTCCCAGAGGAAAATAAATTGGGTCAGAGATTTAAAGTGGACTTAACGGTGGAATTGGATTTGAAGCAGGCGGGAGAAAGTGATGACTTAGAGTATTCTGTCAATTATGGAGAACTTTTCGAATTATGTAGAAAAGTTGTTGAAGATAGAACGTATAAGCTGGTGGAGAGTATCGCTGAAAATATTGCTGCAGATATATTGAAACAATATGAGAGTATTTGCCGTTGTACAATTAAAGTAATTAAACCAGATCCGCCGATACCGGGGCATTATCGTGCTGTAGCAGTGGAAATTATGAGAGAACGTCCATGAATAATATAGCTTACATTGCATTAGGCTCAAATATCGGAGAACGTCACACGTATTTAACTGAAGCGATTCAGTTTTTAAATAAAAACCCGTATATCGAAGTTAACGATGTTTCATCTGTATATGAAACAGAACCAGTTGGCTATACTGACCAAAGTTGCTTTTTAAATTTAGTTGTAAAAATTTCTACCAATTTATCACCGCAAGAGTTATTGAAAGTTACGCAAAGAGTAGAGAATGATTTAGGAAGAAAAAGGGAAATTAGGTGGGGTCCGAGGACCATCGACCTTGACATTTTGCTATATAATCAAGAAAATATTGAGGCAGAGAATCTTATTGTTCCGCATCCGCGGATGTTCGAAAGAGCTTTTGTTATCGTTCCGTTGTTAGAGATTAATCAAGATATTAAACAAAACATTTCACGTTCACAAGTAGAAGAAATGAAAAGGCGAGAGGGAGTAACGGTATGGAAGCAGAAAAATGGGGAAGACGCATTCGTGCTTTTCGAAAGCTAAAAGGCTACACGCAAGAAGGTTTTGCGAAAGAGTTAGGGGTATCTGTATCTGTTTTAGGTGAAGTTGAGAGAGGGAATCGATCGCCTTCCCAAGATTTTGTAGTGGAAGTTGCTAAGGCATTGAAGGTTTCGGTGGAGGAATTAATGCCAAAGTGACTATGAAGGAAGGAGTAAGTCGAGTGTTAAAAATCGCAAATATTGAGATGAAAAACCCGGTTGTATTAGCACCGATGGCGGGAGTGTGTAATTCTGCATTCCGTTTGACAGTAAAAGAATTTGGTGCAGGCCTAGTTTGTGCTGAAATGGTAAGTGATAAAGCGATATTGCTTAATAACAAAAGAACATTAGATATGTTATATATTGATGAAAGAGAAAAGCCATTAAGTTTACAAATTTTCGGCGGAGAAAAAGAAACGCTTGTAGATGCTGCGAAATATGTAGATAAATATACGACAGCAGACATTATTGATATTAATATGGGGTGCCCAGTACCGAAAATCATTAAGTGTGATGCGGGAGCAAAGTGGCTTTTAGACCCGAATAAAATATATGAAATGGTAGCAGCAGTTGTAGATGCTGTTGAAAAGCCGGTTACAGTTAAGATGCGTATTGGTTGGGATGCAGATCATATTTTTGCAATTGAGAATGCGAAAGCTGTTGAGCGTGCTGGCGGACAAGCGGTGGCGGTTCATGGGCGTACACGAGTACAAATGTATGAAGGGAAAGCAGATTGGGATATTATTAAACAAGTAAAGCAAGCTGTAAATATCCCGGTTATCGGAAATGGTGATGTCGAAACGCCACAAGATGCAAAGCGAATGCTTGATGAAATTGGTGTAGATGGTGTTATGATTGGTCGCGCTGCCCTTGGGGACCCGTGGATGATTTATCGTACGGTAAAGTATTTAGAGACAGGTGAATTAATGCCGGAACCGACAGTGCGTGAGAAAATTGACGTGTGTATGTTGCATCTGGATCGTCTTATCGATTTAAAGAACGAAAATGTCGCTGTAAGAGAGATGAGAAAGCATGCAGCTTGGTATTTAAAGGGTGTTCGAGGTAATGCAACTGTACGTAATGGTATCAATGCTTGTAATACGCGTGAAGACCTTGCGAATGTATTAGGTGCATTTGTAGAAGAAGTAGAAGCGAAACAACAAACAATTCACGTTGGTTAATAATAGATAGGGAAGATTGACATTCTTCTATACACTTCCTATAATTACGTGAAAGAAAGAAGAACTGCCAGCTAGTTGCTGGCAGTTTTTCTAGTTGAGTAGAAAATGCTATACTGTATATATTGTAAAAATTAATAGAGCTGGAGTGATATCAATACCATGGATAACATGAACCACGAAGAATTAAACGACCAATTGCTTGTTCGTCGTGAAAAGTTACATAACTTACGTGAGCAAGGAATCGATCCGTTCGGTAAACGATTTGAACGTACAAATGCAACAAATGACTTATTAAGCTTATATGGAGAGTTCTCTAAAGAAGAATTAGAAGAGAAAGAAATCTCTGTTTCTATCGCTGGTCGTATTATGACAAAACGCGGTAAAGGAAAAGCTGGATTTGCACATATTCAAGATTTACATGGACAAGTTCAAATTTATGTTCGTAAAGATGCTGTTGGAGATGAAGAGTACGAATTATTTAAAACAGCAGATTTAGGCGACTTAGTAGGTATTGAAGGTAAAGTATTCAAAACAAACGTTGGAGAACTTTCAGTGAAAGCAACGGGCTTTACACTATTAACGAAATCTCTTCGTCCATTACCGGATAAATATCATGGGTTAAAAGATGTTGAACAACGCTACCGTCAACGTTACTTAGATTTAATTACAAGTATGGAAAGTCGTGAAACATTCGTTACTCGTAGTAAGATCATTCGTGAAATGAGAAGATACTTAGATGACAATGGTTACCTTGAAGTGGAAACACCTATGATGCATGCAATTGCAGGTGGAGCTTCTGCGCGTCCTTTCATTACGCACCATAATGCGTTAGATATGGAATTATACATGCGTATCGCAATTGAACTTCATTTAAAACGCCTTATTGTGGGTGGATTAGAAAAAGTTTATGAAATCGGTCGTGTATTCCGTAATGAGGGTGTATCAACTCGCCATAACCCAGAGTTTACAATGATTGAATTATATGAGGCGTATGCTGATTATAAAGATATTATGAAACTAACAGAAAATATGGTTGCTCATATTGCGAAGCAAGTACTAGGTACAACAACAATCCAATATGGTGATTATGAAATTAATCTAGAGCCAGAATGGACACGTCTTCATATGGTGGATGCGATTAAAGAACACTCTGGAGCTGATTTTTGGAATCCAATGAGTGTAGAAGAAGCGCGTGAACTTGCAAAAGAACATAATGTAGGTATTAAGGATACGATGGAAGTTGGTCATATTATAAATGAATTCTTCGAACAAAAAGTAGAAGATAAATTAATCCAACCAACGTTTATTTACGGTCATCCGGTAGAAATTTCGCCACTTGCGAAAAAGAATGACGAAGATCCACGATTCACAGATCGTTTCGAATTATTTATCGTTGCACGTGAACATGCAAATGCATTCACTGAGCTAAATGATCCGATTGATCAAAAAGAACGTTTTGAAGCGCAACTAAAAGAGCGCGAACAAGGTAATGATGAAGCCCACATGATGGATGATGATTATATTGAAGCTCTTGAGTACGGTATGCCTCCTACAGGTGGACTAGGAATTGGTATTGATCGTCTTGTTATGCTATTAACGAATGCACCATCTATTCGTGATGTATTATTATTCCCTGCTATGCGTCATAAACAAGACTAAGCTTTGGAGATTTCTCCAAAGCTTTTTTTATTTGAGTAAGAGTTACGTGGGGATAGTAGTTCTTGAGGGTGCAAGAAATTATATTTATATAGAAGAAATGTGCTGTTTTTATACTTTTTTACTAAGTTAAAAATTTTATTAGAAAAACTATTGCATTTTAATAATCAAACTGGTATATTTATATTCGTTGCCACGAAAGGTAACAAGCAAAACAAACGAAAAACAACTTATTGAAAAAAGTTGTTGACGAAAATATAACGAAATGTTATATTAATAAAGTCGCTTCTGAGCGACAGACAAGTTCTTTGAAAACTGAACGAAACAAACAACGTGAAACGTCAATTTTTATTTTTAGATGCTAGACAAACTAACTTTATTGGAGAG
>NZ_JAKUHE010000025.1:0-49706 GCF_022664315.1 Bacillus cereus group sp. BfR-BA-01309 | reverse complement strand
AAAATTAAAAATGAGCCCGGTACAATACCGGACTCATTTGGATCAAGCTGCCTAATGAAATAACCGTGTCTAACTTTTAGGGGTCACTTCATCACTATAAATAGGAGCGCTCGTTTTTATTTTCGTCTATTCCTTTTCTGGCCAAATTTTCGCGTTTGGTTCTAATAACCACTTGTGTTCTTCTTCCATGATACGATCATTCCATGGGTTATTCTCAAGATGTCGAATCATCCAACAAAAATACATTGCATATCCAGGTGCCGTTGCTTGCGGATGGTCTAGTTCACCTGGAATTGTAATAAAGCTATTATGTACAACGCGATAAGCATCCTCACCTACCATTGCACATCCAAATCCCTGCGGCTTGTTAAAGCGATAATAATATACCTCTGGCTGGTCATGGTGATGTGGTGGATAACTGGACCATCGCCCTGGATAAGAAATAACTTCTCCTACTACCATATTAGAATATACCGCATTATTATAGTCAAAAATTGTACGAATAACACGCTGTGCTGTTCCCTCCCATAGTCCTTCTCCAGCTACTACACTTTGACATTCATTTGGAGTATACAACTTGGATGCAAATTTTTGGTCATTATCTGTTTTTTGAACAAGCACTTCACTATCTGAAAGAGCAGTAATTGTAACTTTCACATCTTTAGCCACATGTAAACACCAAGGGTTTTCTTCAAAAACAGACTGCCTTTGAATAACTTGTTCCTTTCCTTCCCACTCTAAACGTATGGCCCCTTCTAGTAATAGAACTGCCGTTTCATTCTTATTATCAAATAGCAGCTCTTCTTTTCCAGTAGACATCTTATATATACCAATATCCATTAACATATCACTGCATTGGCCGTTCATTTCTGTTAATACATTATATCCTTCATTTAATTCACCTAATTTTCCTAACACGGCTTTCTCCCCCTTTTAATTAATGGCTACTCTATCATTCTCTACCTTTGTCAGCTAACTAAATTTCGAGTCTCTTCTAATATTAATGAAGAAAACTTTTATGATTATGCTCTGTTTTCACTTCCGAATATTCGCATATGATTTTTAACGTTTTTGTATACGGCCTCAATAACATCTTGATGATACGTAAAGTAATCTAAATAAGGAGTATTCTGGGCGGCAGTGTTAACAGCAGTAATTACATTCTGAAATGTAGCTGTTGCTACATTAATTTTTCGAACACCACATTGAATGCATTTCTTGAAATCCTCTGGACTAATTCCAGATCCACCATGTAACACTAGTGGGATATGGACTACCTCATTAATTTCCTGTAGGCGGTCTAATCGTAAATTGGGATCTCCATTGTACATACCATGCGCATTTCCAATCGCAACAGCTAACGCATCTACGTCGGTTTCTTCTGCAAATTGTTTTGCTTCTTTAGTACTTGTTAGCAACATCTCAATATCTTCTGATCCGTCCTCACTACCACCAACTCTGCCAATCTCAGCCTCTACCGTCGCTCCATATTGTTTCGCAAGTGCTACAATTTCTTTTGTCTTTTTGATATTCTCTTCTAATGGATAGTGAGAGCCATCAAACATAACCGAACTAAAACCAATTTCTAACGTCTCTTTAATTGTTTCAAATGTCATACCGTGGTCAAAGTGAACTGCTACTGGGACGGTCGCTTTTTTTGCCGCAGCAACCATCAAAGGACCAATCAGATGAATCGGCGAATGATTCAAACGAACTTCCGCAATTTGTAGAATAAGCGGGGAACGTAACTCTTCTGCCGCTTGAATAGCTCCCATTACCATTTCCATATTAGCAACACTGAAAGCTCCGACCCCATAATTCTCTTGATTTGCTTTTATTAAAATATCCTTCATTTGCACTAATGGCATTACACATTCACCTGTTTCAATATTATTTATTAAATAGAAAACAAATGTCTCGTCTTTTTACTCCTTATGTAATCTCACCATGCGGAAATTACAGACCTGTTTTTTCTTTTATAAATTTTCGAGCTTTTAATGCGTATTCAAAAGGATTCGCTAAAGCTGGATCTTGCTCTGCTTCTATCACAAACCATCCTTTATACTCAGAGTTCGCAAGGGTAGTAAACACTTCATCAAATACTATTACGCCATCCCCAGGAACTGTAAATGCACCATTCTTCACTGCCTGTAAGAAGCTTAAATCACTTTCCTTTACAGCATCTACTACTTCTTGGCGAATATCTTTTAAATGTACATGTTTAATACGAGGTAAATATTTTTTCAAAATATAAAGCGGCTCTTCTCCTGAAAAAACAAGATGACCTGTATCAAAAAGCAAGGATACAAGCTCTGGATCAGTCATATCCATTAACCTTTCAATTTCTGCTGTTGTTTGAACACCCGTACCCATGTGATGATGGTATACAATTTGTAGCCCTTTTTCCTGAGCTAATTTACCGAGGTGATGTAACCCATCCGCTAGCTTCTCCCACTCTTCTTCTGTAAAAACGGGTTTGTTTTTAAATAGCGGCACATCCATTAAACCCTGAATGCTATGTCCTTGTTCTGATACAACGATGACTTTTGCACCCATATCATGCAAGAAATCTCTATGTTTAATAAATGCTTGTACCGTCTCTTCAAGTGGTTTCGTTGTCAAAAATGCACTAAACCATGCGCTAGCAATCTCCAGATTTCGTAATTCCAAAGATTTTTTCAATACAACTGTATTTCTCGGATATTTATTACCTACTTCACTACCATTAAATCCAGCTAGTGCCATCTCACTAATACATTGTTCAAATGTATTTTCTGCTCCTAGCTCCGGCATATCATCATTTGTCCAAGCGATTGGTGCAATTCCAAGCTTAATCGTGTTTTCTTTGAACATTCTCTTGTCTCTCCTCTTTGCAAAATGTGATAGAATTCCGCCAACTTCTCTTATCTGTCCGTTAAAAAGAGGGCTTTCTAAAGAATATGCATGTAGATAAAAAGCCCTCTTTGTGTCCTAATCTAATACGATCTTGCCTTTTGCAAGTTACTTACTTTACTCTCATATGCAGCTTGTACACTTTGACTATTAGATACTTCTGCAACACCTACATGCCACCATGACTCGTATCCATTTGTCATTGTTTTTGGTAATACTTTAATATCAATCAATGTAGAGACCGTTTGTTTTTTCGCATCTTTAAACGCTTCCTGTAATTGTTCCACCGATGTAACACGATACGTTTTCACACCGTACCCAGCCGCGCTAGCTGCAAAATCAATTTTCATAATAGCCCCGTTTAATTTACGAGTTTCCTGGTTTCGGTAGCGAAACTCTGTTCCAAAGCTCCCCATTCCGTTACCCATTTGTAAGTTATTAATGCAGCCAAATCCGGAGTTATCAAACAATAAAACGTTAATTTTTTTGTTTTCTTGAAGACTTGTGACGAGCTCAGAATGAAGCATTTGGTAACTGCCATCCCCTACCATTGCATATACTTCTTTCGATGGTTCAGCTAGCTTTGCACCAAGTGCGCCTGCAACCTCATAGCCCATACAAGAGTATCCATACTCCATGTGATATGTATTTGGTTTTCTTGATGCCCACATTCTTTGTAAATCACCCGGAAGACTTCCTGCCGCACCAACGATGATTGCATCTTCATCAAGTAATGTATTCATTTGTCCAATGACTGCAGTCTGTGTTAATTGTGTACCAAGTGCGTCCACATACTCATTTAAATTTTCATCAAAATGACCTTCGACTTCTGGCGTGAAATCTTGACCTGTAAAGCGAATATTATGTAAGCGTGCTAATTCTGTTTCCCAAACTTCTTTTGCATCAGCGATTTCTGCTGTGTAACTAGATTGATAATCAATTGCTTGCAGTTCATCCATTAGAGTAAGAAGCGCTTCTTTTGCATCTGCTATCATCTTCAATGCATCGAGCTTGTTCGCATGGAATTCTGAAATGTTGATGTTTAAAAACTCAACATCCTCATTTTGAAATAATTGTTTAGATGCCGTTGTAAAATCAGTAAATCTCGTCCCGATTCCAATAACAAGATCCGCTTCCTTTGCAATTGTATTGGCTGCTAAATTTCCAGTTACTCCGATGCCGCCAAGATTGTATGGATGACTGCTTTCTATCGCACTTTTCCCAGCTTGTGTTTCTCCAAATGGAATATGGAATGTTTCAGCGAACTGTTTGAGTTCCTCTGCCGCTTCTGCGTACCTAACACCACCACCGCAAATTATAATTGGCTTTTTCTTTCTCTTAATCATGTCAACTGCATCCACTAAACTGGCTTTTGTAGGTAGACGACGTTCAATACGGTGAACACGCTTTTGGAAGAAGTAACTTGGAAAATCCCAAGCTTCTCCTTGGACATCTTGTGGTAAACAAATTGTTACAGCTCCTGTATCTGCCGGATTCGTTAAAACACGCATGGCTTGAATCATAGCTGTCATCAATTGTTCAGGACGGTTTACCCGGTCCCAATACTTACTTACCGCACGAAAAGCATCATTCGTAGAAATAGATAAGTCATGTGTTTGTTCAATTTGTTGAAGAACAGGATCAGGTTGTCTCGTTGCAAATACATCACCTGGAAGTAGTAAAACGGGAATATTATTTGCAGAAGCAGTTGCAGCAGAGGTAATCATATTTGCTGATCCAGGACCAACAGAAGAAGTACATGCCATAATTTGTTTTCTATGTTTTTGTTTCGCAAAGGCCATCGCAGCATTTGCCATCCCTTGTTCATTTCTCCCTTGATATACTTCTAATTCCCCTGCATCTTCTTCTAAAGCTTGACCTAGGCCTACTACATTTCCATGACCAAAAATCGTAAAGATTCCCTTAATAAATTTTTGTTGTTCTCCATCAAACTCTACGTATTGCTGATTCAAAAATTTCACCAATGCTTGCGCCGTCGTCATTCTAACAGTTTGCATATTGTTTGCTCCTTTCTATCTCTATCATTCATTCTGCATATGAAAAAGGAGTATTAGGAATTTGATAGACTCCTAATACTTCCTTCGTATGTTTTACTACTTTCGTTACTTTCGCTTACGAACAACTAGAGAGATTCTACTTCTCTCTTCATGATTACTTTTCCCAGCGAGATGTAAGCATTTTCTTTCTAGTATAAAACTCAACGCCGTCCGTACCATTCGCATGAAGATCACCATAGAAAGAGTCTTTCCAGCCAGAGAACGGGAAGAATGCCATTGGTGCTGGTACCCCAACATTGACACCTAACATACCTGATTCAATTGTTTCACGGAATTGACGTACACTTGCTCCGCTATCTGTATAAATACAAGCTCCATTTGCAAAGCGAGACTCATTCGCAATTTCAATTGCTTCATCTAATGATTTCACACGAACAATGGATAAAACAGGAGCAAAAATCTCATCTTGCCAGATTTTCATTTCTTTTGTAACATGGTCAAAAATTGTTGGGCCAACGAAGTAGCCAGCTCCTTTTACAGCTGTATCTTCGCGTCCATCACGAACTAATGTAGCGCCCTGTTCTACACCTGAATCGATGTAACCAATTGTGCGCTCTTTATGGTTATCACGAATAACTGGTCCTAAAAATACATCTTCATCAAGACCATTGCCGATTACGATTTTATTTGCTTCTTCTACTAGTCTTTCAATTAATTGATCTGCAATTTCTTCTTCTACTGTAACAACAGAAGCGGCCATACAACGCTCACCAGCTGAACCAAATGCAGCACTAATAATTTGCTTTGTTGCTAGTTCAAGATTCGCATCATTTAATACAATGGAATGGTTTTTCGCACCCGCTAATGCTTGAACACGTTTTAAGTTTTCTGTTCCTTTTTTGTAAACGTATTCTGCGACAGGCTGAGAACCTACGAATGAAATTGCCTTCACTAATTTATGTTCCAAAAGACCGTTTACTACATCGTGTGCACCATTGACAATATTTAATACACCTTTTGGTAAGCCAGCTTCTTCAGCTAGTTCAGCCAATTTTGCTGCTAGAAGTGGTGTACGCTCTGATGGTTTTAATACAAATGTATTACCACAAGCAATCGCAAGTGGGAACATCCAGCACGGAACCATCATTGGGAAGTTAAAAGGTGTAATTCCGCCTATAACACCAATTGGGTAACGATACATACCAGACTCAATACCTGTCGCAATATCAGGAAGCTGTTTTCCCATCATTAATGTAGGAGCACCCGCTGCAAACTCCACACACTCAATACCACGAAGAACTTCACCGTAAGCTTCGTTATAACTTTTTCCATTTTCAATCGTAATAAGTTTCGCTAACTCTTCCCAGTTATCTACTAGTAATTGTTGATATTTAAATAAAATGCGAGCACGTTTTGGCACAGCTGTTTTGGACCAAGATTTGAACGCTTCATTTGCTGCTAATACAGCTTGTTCAACATCTTCTTTCGTTGAAAGTGGTACCCGGGCAATTACTTCTCCTGTTGCAGGATTATATACAGCTTCCATCTTCGTTGAAGAGGATTCTACCCATTCGCCGCCAATGTAGTTTTTTACAATTTGTGCTGTTTGTACTGTCATATTCATTCTCTCCCTTTTATGTAATGTAGAAGCGTCCAATAGGATACGCCCTTACTTGATTACTCATTTATGAAGTTTCTATACAATTTCTTCAGCCGTTTCCATGAATGCAGAAATCTCTGCCCTTGTTGGCATTGCATCAGAACAGCTATGCTTAGAAATAACAATCGAAGCTGAAGCGCCGCCTAATCGCATCGCTTGAGGAATCTCAAGCCCTTGCATTAGGCCATAAATAAACGCAGAAGCATACGAGTCACCAGCGCCAAACGTCTTTAATACCTTTGTTTTAAAAATACCGCCTCGGTGTGATTGACCATCTCTCGTATAAGCGATTGAACCATCCCCGCCGTGCTTAATTACGACGATTTTCGCATAATGGGAAAACCATCTTTCAGCCGTAACTTGGTCATTAGATTGTTCATAGTTTAATAGTTTTTCCATCATATCGAACTCTTCACGCGTTCCAATAATGACATCAGATTTTTCAGCCGCTAGATTGTAATACACAGCCGTTTCAGCTTCTGACTGCCATGTATACGGGCGGTAATCAACATCAAAAAATACGACTACATCATGCTTACCCGCATATTCTAGCGCTAAAAATACCGCCTCGCGAGAAGGACTTTTCGCTAAAGCTGTTCCTGAAATTAAGAGAGCTTTTGATTGTTTAATATAGTCCTCAGATACTTCTGTTGGATCAAGATTTAAATCTGCGACATTGTCGCGGTACATTAAAATACTGCAATCTTCAGGGCTTTTAATTTCTGTGAAAGCTAAACCTGTCACTGCACCAGTGCAATCAATACATATCTGATCCGTATTAATATTGTTATCCTTTAAGTATCCTGTAATAAAGCGGCCCATTTGATCATCGGACACTTTACCGATAAATCCTGTTTGTAAGCCAAGACGCGCCGCACCAATCGCAATATTCGCAGGAGATCCCCCCACATACTTAGTAAATGTTCTTGTTTCTTCCATAGGACGTTGTGTTTCATTGGCATTTAAATCAACGCATAAACGTCCAACTGCAATTAGATCTAATGGACAATCTTCTTTAAAAATAAGTGGATTCATTGTTACTACCTCCCGTGCTTTATGTAAAGGTAAATGATATGGTTCAGAAATTTTTATAACCATACGATTCACTGCTCTTTAAGTTTCTAGAAGTAAGCGCCCTCTTTACTGATTTAATGCAGGCTGTTTATGCTCAATTTGAACAGGTTTTCCTGTTAGTAAAGATTCTTTCGCGGCCTTCGCAATTCGCTCCGCTTGTAAACCATCATTACCACTGCAAATAACAGCTTGTCCCTCTATAATTGACTTTGTAAATTGTGTTACTTCCTCAATGTAAGCCTGTGTATAGCGCTCTAAGAAGAAATAAAGTGGCTTATCTTTTACAACGCCTTCTGTTTTTGACACTTGTACTGTTGTCGGACAGCAATTATCCGCAGCGACCGCTCCTTTTTCACCAAACACCTCAAGACGCTGGTCATATCCATAAACAGCTTGGCGACTATTATCAATTACCCCTAAAGCTCCATTCGCAAATTTCAATGTGACAATTGCTGTATCAACATCATTTACTTCCTGAATGGATGGATCAATTAATGTTGTACCATATGCAAATACTTCAACAACTTCACTATTCATCACATACCTAGCCATATCAAAATCATGAATCATCATATCCATAAACAATCCACCTGAAGAACGAACATATTCTATACTTGGCGGTTGTGGATCTCTAGACGTAATTTTTAAAATATGTGGGTGTCCCACTTCTCCTTGTTGAATAAGATCATAGACTTTCCTGAAGTTAGGATCGAAACGGCGGTTAAAACCTACTTGAAGAGATACTCCTTGTTCTTTTACTACTTCTAATGCATCTAATGTTTCTTCTACCGAGAAACTAACTGGCTTTTCACAGAAAATATGTTTTTTCGCAAGAGCCGCTTCTTTAATAATTTGCGCATGTGTATTTGTTGGTGAACATATAAAGACAGCATCAATTTCTGGATCTGCTAATAAATCCTGATAGTTAGTTGTCAGAGTGGAAATCCCTTTATCCTCAGCCCACTTTTCTAAATGACTAATCACTACATCTGAAACCGCTTTAATTTTTACTTGTGGCATAAGCTGCAAATTATCAACATGCAGTTTCCCAATTCGTCCAGCACCAATAATCCCAATCGTTACAACATTCATATGATTTCTCCCTCTTTATTTAAATTTAAGAAACAAAATGGAAGTCTATAAGGTTTAGCACATCAAATCCAGTTAAGCGCTTTCCCTATTTTTCTTCATTATACACACTTGATTCTAAATTGAAAACATTTTTATTTTTTTGAATACTTTTCTTTTCATCCGAATTTCAAATTTAGTAAGTAAACGTAATCCATGCATCTACAAAGTAATAATAAGAAACAAATAATCTAAACAGCTACAAAAATACTCTTTTAAAATACTGATATAACAAAGAAAACTAATCCTTCTAAAGATTAAACTCCCATCTATAAGTTATTTCTTTCTATTCATGCTCACAATCATTTTAGTGTCCAATAAGCAAATAGATTGCACCCCATGAAAGAAAGTTGTAAATTGTCAAAAAATTTCATTGACGACCCCGCGAATGTAAGCGTATACTTCTTTTATCAAAAACAATTAAGCGCTTAACCAAAAAATAATTTATCGGTGGTGGGAGAATGAACGCAATTAGTTCAAACAAAACATTTATGGACAAGATTGGTATCCCTTCTAATTTAACTTGGGGATACATAGGGATTATTGTTTTTATGATTGGGGATGGTTTAGAACAAGGATGGTTATCCCCTTATCTCGTTGAGAATGGCTTAACGCTAGAACACGCTGCTTTTCTGTTTACGATTTACGGAATTACTGTATCTGCTTCTTCCTGGTTTTCGGGGGTATTTGTACAAATGTGGGGACCAAGAAAAGTAATGACGTTTGGTTTAGTATCATTCATTTTAGGCTCCATTGGGTTCATCGGTATAGGAATTCAACATATGAATTATCCCGTTATATTACTTTGCTACGCTCTACGAGGATTTGGTTATCCCTTATTTGCTTATTCTTTCTTAGTTTGGGTATCTTACAGTACTCCTCAGCAAATGCTTTCAAGAGCAGTTGGTTGGTTCTGGTTCGTATTCCAGCTTGGACTTAGTGTTATCGGGGCCTTCTATTCTAGCTATATGGTTCCTAAAATCGGGGAAATCGCTACTTTATGGAGCGCCTTAATTTTTGTTGTCATCGGGGGATTATTCTCAATTGTTGTAAATAAGGACAAATTTAAAGCACAAACCGTAAGCGCTAACAAATCAAGCGAATTACTAAAAGGCATTACCATCGCATTTGAAAATCCTAAGGTTGGTATAGGTGGTATTGTTAAAATTATAAACTCGGCCGCTCAGTTTGGATTTGTTGTTTTCCTGCCTACCTATATGATGAAATATAATTTTACAATGACTGAATGGCTACAAATTTGGGGTACTCTATTCTTTGTAAATATGGTGTTTAATATTATTTTTGGTATTGTTGGAGACAAGTTTGGTTGGGTAAATACGATTAAATGGTTCGGAGGAGTCGGTTGCGGAATTGTAACTCTTGCACTCTATTATGTACCACAAATGGTAGGACATAATTATTGGGCAATATTATTTGTTGCATGTTGCTACGGAGCAACACTTGCCGGTTATGTACCTCTTACAGCTTTAGTACCATCTTTAGCTCCTGAAAATAAAGGAGCTGCAATGTCTGTCTTAAATTTAGGCTCAGGATTATCAGCATTCGTTGGTCCATTAGTAGTAACTGCTTTCATCGGTCCATTAGGTGTTGGCGGCGTAATGTGGATCTTTGCTGGTTTGTACTTCTTTGGCGCATTTTTAACTCATTTCCTTACTATTCCAAAGGAAAATGAGATGAAACAGGATTTAAATACGAAAAGCGGAGAGCAATTCTCAGTATAAACTCTAAATAAAAAGAAGGTCATCATAACTACACTTAGTTACGATGACCTTCTTTTTGTTACATTCAAGTAGGCTATTAAAAAACCTATCATGTAATATCCTTTACTGATGATCGCTCTACTAATTGAGGAATAATAGTAATTTTTTGCTTAGCATGCGCCTTCATTTCCATCGTTTTTAAGAGTTGTTCAAACGTACAGGCTGCCATTTGTGTAATTGGCTGTTCAATCGTCGTTAACCCTGGATCAGCAATCTCAGCATAGATGGTATTATCAAATCCGATAATTGATAAATCTTCCGGAATCGAAAGCCCTTGTTTTCTTGCTTCATTCATAAGGCATATAGCAATCAAATCTGTACAAGCAAAAACCGCTGTAGGCCTGTTAGGCAAACTAAGTAATTCTTTACTTGCACGTTTGCTATCTTCCACTGTCGAATAGCAGCTAATTATAGCATCATCATCTAACGAAACCCCTGAATCCGTAAGAGCCTGTTTGAAACCATTCAGTCTTCCTAAGCTACTTTTTCTATCCTTCTCCATCATAATCGTTAAAGATGTATGTCCTTTCTGCGTCAGATAATTCCCAGCTAGATAGCCTCCCCTCATATCATCAGTTGTCACAACATGAGTTGTGATGGAAGGATGATCTACGGTGAATAAAACAAGCGGCAAATCTCGGTTCACGATTTTTTTTACAAGTTTATAATCATTTAGCTCCGTTGCAATAATTATGCCATCTACTTGCTTTTTAAATAATAAATCAATGTATTCATGCTCACGTTTTGTTTGATGGTCTGTACTACATAAAATGAGTGTATACCCTGATTCTCGTGCACTATTTTCAAAAGCTCTTGCTACTTCCGCAAAAAATGGGTTTGAGATATCTGGGACAAGTACCCCAATCGTATATGTTTTTTTACCTGTTAACGCTGCTGCTACACTACTTGGTTGGTAATCTAATTCATCCATTACTTTATTTACTTTGTTTATTGTTTTTTCACTAATACGCCCTGTTTGATTAATTACCTTGGATACAGTCGCTATTGATACACCTGCTTTTTCCGCAACATCATAAATTGTTGGTTTCACTTTAATTGTCCCTTCTTAATCATCTTTTTCTATATTTTATCATAAATATATTTTGCTTCTTGGTACACAAAAGGAATTCTTTTAAAATTCGTAAGTATTTCTATCTTCTAGCGTAGTGCTTCATATTTACGAGCTAATTAACTTTGATGATACACCGATAGAAATATTTCGCCGATTTGTTTATTAGACATCTGATGTCCATATGCAAGGCTCATTACAACCAGAACATGCAGGAACGTTCATGGTTCTTTCTACCATTTACACCAACTCACAATAATTTCTAATCAATTATTGTAATTCCTAATATTAAGATGTAAAATAACATTATCTTATATGCGCTTAAGATAGATCGGAATAAGAAAAGGAACCCTTCTGGGTTCCTTTTTCTATGAAAAAATAATAAAGTATCCTATTAAGATGCTCTCCGCACTTACTTTTTCTATATAACTCTAATTCCTATTTCCATAAGGATACCTAATACAATGCACACTAACTAACCCTACTAATATTTAAAAAATCTTGTATCCCAAAATGTCCAAGTATTATACATAGAATTAAGCCTATAGGATATACAAAGACTTCTATCCAACCTATCCATTCATTTTCCCTAGCTATATTATATAGGACGTAGTTATACGATGATTAAAACTCCTAATACAATTAAACTTAATCCTAATACCATTTATCCACCATTTTTTCATTCCCATTTCTATAAATAAGCAATTATTATAATTACTTCTTTGTAAAATAAAAAAGGACAACAATTCACTAAAACAATTAAATAACTGATATAAAGTATCATTGCCCACAGATTTACGTTCTCGGACTACTTAATCTTGTTCCCTATCTTCTTTAATGGATCCTAAAATCGCTAAAAATAAATTTGCTTTATATATGATACGATGATTTCTTATTGCCAAAATCAGTATTACTGGAAATACAATGCATGGAATTAGAATTATGTTCATATTACTGTTTCCTACAATATCCATAATTGTTTTAACATAATCTATATTTTCTCCACCAACCTTACTGGAAATTTGCGCTAATTGAGCCGTGGTAGCTATTAATATCGATACTACAATCCCTACAAAAGTAGCAAGTATTGTATAAATTTGAAAAATGATTTTTGCAGTATCAATATAAGAAACTAACATAGAATAATAAAGGTTTAGCTGTTTCTTATCACGTATTTCTGAATCTATATACTCTTTAAACTTTTCCATTTCCCGAAGGTTATTACCCTCTTTAAAGCGTGTATACTCCTCATTTAGGTAACTATAAATGCTACGACTTTTTTCTATACCACGCATTCTAGCATCCTCCTGGATTCTTGTATTACTACTATTATTTTGAACTTGCTCATTTGTATTTACCACAGACAAAAAAATCCCTCCTAAAATAATCTAAAACACCTATTCATAAAAATATAATAATGTTAAAATATCAATTAATACAACATACTTTCTTCAAATTAAGTCCTTTTTGCTTATCCCTTGACTGTCTCGATAATTGAAACTATCCCTTTCCCCCTTATAAAATCAAAAAGATTTTATCCAAATCTAGTTACTGGTCCATATCCATTTTTTTAATATGGCACTATTATATTGTATATCTACATAAATATACCTATCAAACACATTATATTTATATATAATTATAATAGGTTTAAATGTACTTATTAAAATAATATATTGCTTTTAGGGAGGAAATGTTATGAAAAGAAAATTAGTTACATTATGCTCTGCATTATGTATTAGTACCTTAACAATACTTGGAGTTGGACATTATACCGCCCATGCTGAAGAAGTCTTTGCTGATGTACCACAAAACCACTGGTCATTTAAAGCCATACATGACTTAAAAGAAAAACAGATCCTATCTGGATATGGAAATGGCATATTTGGCTTTGGGGATGATGTTACCCGAGAACAAGTTGCCATTCTTATGTACAATTACCTCAAACCAGTTAATAAAGAAGCAAATACTAATCCTTATTCAGATATCAATTCTCTCACAACCCATTACTCAAAGGAGATTTTATCTCTGACAAACTTAGGAATCTTCACTGGAGATGAACATGGTAACTTCCGCCCTAAGGATACTTTAACACGAGCTGAAATGGCTTCTGTATTAACGAAGGAATTTCAATTAAAAGCAACGGGAGCATTTACTTTTAAAGATATACCGAATGGATATTGGGCAAAAGATGCAATTCATGCTATTCATTCCAATCATATTGCGGAAGGTACAGGTAACAATGACTATAGTCCTTATATGAAGGTGTCTAGAGAACAGTATGCACAATTTATCTTTAATGCTATGAATAGAAATAATGAACCAAATAATAATAATTTACCACTTATACCTGTTGAGGAAATTGGAAAAATTGGAGAGTCTCATGTTACTAATGGAGGAACAATATTTAAAGGATAAAATACACTAATACAATACTAATAACTAACCTTCTATATCTACTTTCGAATAATACACCGAAAGTTTGCTATTAATATAAAATACCAAGTCTCCAATTTCCCTGGAGCTGAGCAGTTAGTTCATACTACCTGCTCTTTTTATTGTCACCCTTCCATAGTACCTCCATATGTTGTATAGAGATATCTCCTTCTAAATTGTCATTGATGCCTCTTTCAAGTCCTAATACACACCTTAAAAATAGCATTTTTAAAAAGTGCTATTTTTACTTTTCATGTCACCCATCCTTGTATAAGGATAATAAAACTCTTTAATTTTATCTTTAGAAAGGCAATAACCTCCCATCAAACAGTATGATAGGAGGTTATTAAAGTCATTTAAAATTTGTTTTTTTTATGTTTTGGATTTTAGCAAATAATAATATTGTTTAATTTGAGGCACAAATTTAAAAAACAAACTTCTTTATTTCAAGATCATAATTTTTTCTTTTACAAATACTGCAAACCTCTCCAGGTCACCTTCCTCAATTAAATTCATCACTTCACGTTCGCCATCATGAAAAAATATGATTTTCTTTCCTGTTAATAATCCTTTTTCTACATCTATTGAATTAATTTTGGCATAATTAAATACTTCAAACGTTTCACTCCCTAAATATTTTGTATAAAAACACATACGTTCATTTGTAGCGACCAATATCCCTTTTCTTTGACTACCCATACCAAATACTTGATATTGAAACATTCCATATAGGCTATTTTCAATAATCTCATTTTCATTAAGATGTGATTGTACCAATGTCATAGCCGTTTTTATATTTTTCATGACAACTCCTCCTGCATTCTCCCTTTATTAACTATAAGGATATTAAGATATCCTTATTTTAATCATACAGGATAAAGACTTCGAATTCCAATTAATACCACTTTTTTTCGAACAACTTTATTAACTGTGAACAATCCTACGATGAATTGAGATTTTAATTTATGAATAATTTATGGAATTATTTCCATAATAAATCTCTAATTTTCTTGAATTCTCCCTGAGGCAAGGCCGCTATTTTTTATAGCGGCCTTTCTTGTATGGATTATAAATATTTACGCATACTATTAGCGGAATGCTTGAATCATTGTCATTGAAAATGTTCAGCGCTTCCGCTCCTTAAGAGAACAGTCTACGCAACTGTTCTCTTTCCTTTTTTCACGCATATAATCTGACAAGCATTATTAACTCTAACTCCCCTACAATTAATCGCATTGCAACATTTTCAACGTTTCCTCAACAAATTCTCAATATTTATCATGGACAACAGCACACTTTCTCAACAGTTTTAATATCTTAATATTAGATACTAAAAGAAGGTGTTGAAAAATGACTTGGTTCATTATTTTAGGATTTATGCTTATTTTAAATATAAGCGGTTTTCATGCACATAGTATTCATATCATTTTCAAATTAGATTCAGATGCAAAAGCTGTGCCAGTCTGGTCTTTCGTTAATAGAATAAACTTCGAAAATTTTAAAGAATTAATAGAAAAATACAAAAGAAATAAACTTAAAAGCCATGCAATAGGAGAACTTGTTATCCCTTTAAGTTTATTCAATCAATTATTTAGCAAATAAACAGACCACCTCATACGGGCGGTCCGTTTTAAATCAAATGCAATTAACAAAATTGATACACCCAAACGTGCTCTTATAATGAAAAACTGACAATATGGGAAACGTTTATAAGTCATTATCTTTTTAGCTACTGATTTACATTTACTACATAGAAAAATTCACTTGCAGGTATCCCATTCCTAAAAGTTCCTGATATATTCTTTATTCCCTATATTAATTCCATACATATCTCTCACACATGAACGTTATTACATATTATACCCAACATATTTATAGATTTTAATAAAATTAATTACAAAAACTTCCTAAATTAGATAGGAGGGCCACTTTATTCTGTCAACTCCACCTATATTGATAAATACGAAACATACGATGTTTGTAGCTCTACAAAATATCCATGGCAAGATTGAAATTATCACGATTAAACCTTATCAACTCTTCAATAAACACTCTTGAGTCCCTAACCATCTCATCATATTCTGATGCATATATCTGAATTAATACACTCTAGCAGGTCCAATCCCTTTAATTCAAATTTGCCAATTCACGAAATCTAGATTTTTTTCAATCTAAGAAAAAGAACAAATGGCTATATACTACTACCCATTCCCTACAGGCCAATCTATATGTTTTCTTCCATATTCCTTCTGAGAAGACCATTAAACCAAGAAGATACAAAATCTTTCTCTTCTCTTTTTTTATTTTGGATATGATTATTTATTACGTGATATAAAGTACTAAACAATTTATCATTTCCTGCATCTCCGTCAAAAAACGATTCATACTTACCTCCTCGATAAGCAAATAAACCTAAATCTAATATACATATAATATCCAGACCTGGGTGGAACGGTAGCTCGCCATCCTTCTCGATAAAATTTTTATTATCATTTAAATAATCAAGGATAGTTTGTTTTTGCTGTATATCAGTTGTATATGCAAAGAGGACACACAATGGAAACTGTTTTGGTTTTCTAGAAATTAAGTCCTCCTTACTATAAGGGAAGTATTCGGAATAGACCCCCTCTAACTCTATATATTCTTCATTATCAAATCCTCCAAGAGAAATACTTTTAACTTTGTTTGCACTCTTTTGAGACGTCAATACGACATCTTTACTATTTCTATAAGTAAGTTTTGTTTCTATAACTACATTCAATGAATCAATATGTATTATTGAGTTCTCATACCCTTGAAAAATAGGAGGTATAGAATGGGGATCATAAATCATAATATCTAGTTGATTCGAATGATTATCAACATTATCCATCACAAATCCTGTTCCAACACTCACTCTTTGTGGAAGCATCTTACTTAGAAAACCCTTTAAAATCCCTTCTGCCTCTCGCCCTTTTTCACCATTATGTGAAAAATCTTTAATCAATTTTACTTCAGTACATATTTGTTCAACATGATTCTCTAAAGTCTTATATGCAAAGTTATACATTTTACTCATTGTACAAATATCCTCCTATTCATTGTATGGTTAATATCTCAAAAGACCTAATTTAAATACTATACCCTATTGTCTATATACTTCCTCCTTTCCATTTTTGTCACCACTCATTAATTTAGAAAGGTCCATATCCTGATTTCTATTTTATCTCCAGATAATGATTATTGACCCTATTTACATTCCCTTCATTATAAGGTATTCTTTAAAAAATTTAGCTTTTAAATCTATTCCACTTATACCGAACCAAAAACGTTTGCTACATCTCAATCATACATATTATATTTCCAACATTTTTCATACAGGTGAATTGTACTATAATAAGCGATAACTTAAGCTTCTATTCTTAAATACAAAAGTATTTCCAAGCCTATTGTGACATACGAAAAGAGCAGCAACAATTTAGCCCCTGCTCTCATCCTTCTAGTATAATAAAATCAAAATTTTATTATAACTTAAATTCTAATTTAATATTTTAAATATTGAGATAAAAAATTATGCTAGAATGTCTTGAAAATACCTAATGAATCCGAAGTTATATCTAGGTCGTTCGAGTCATAAAATACTCCACCCGTCTGAATCGTGCCATTTAACTGCATTAGGTATTTTATAAACATAGGCTTAATTGGTTTCCCTTGAATTTGATAGTCTCTTTTTAATATAAGCTGTTTAGGTTTCATCCTATTATAAAAATCGATGTATTTATACTTTGATTGATAACTTGCGTGATGATTTATTTTAATTGAAATATCATTGTTTAATAAATTACTTTGATTAACTAATTCCCTTTTTAACTCTATTAACTGTTTTTTGGATGCATCACCTGTAAAAAAGGTCGATCCTATTCTACAAATTAAACTCATTTCATTTTTTATTTTCTTTTTAATAATTGCATTTTCAATTTCCTTCCACATGGTTAAATAGTCTAATTTATTTATTTTGTATTTTTCTTTATTTAGTACTCCCCCCATCCTTAAGTCAGAGATAAGTTGATGTTCGTTAATGGAGTCAAGCCATTTTCTACTCCCTTTTGGATAGCATTTAACTCTTTCTATAAAATCATTAATTAGTCTAAAACTCATTATTACAGAAGATGTCGGGAATGATTGAAACTCCATCAGACCGTTACGAAAGTTCAATTGCCACGGTAACGGATTAGATTTAGTTCTCCTTCTGATAGCATAAACAGTAAAATTGTCAAAACCATTAAATTCCGGAACCTCAACTATATTATAATCTCTTCCAAAAAGAGAACTAATCCTACATCTTGAAGGAGTAAAATTAAAACGGAATTTCTCTAACACATAAACTAGAGGTGAAATGATAATAATTTTTGGTTCTAAATTTTCAATAACAAAATTAGCTAACTCAATATGGTCTTCATCACCATGAGTAATTACAAAGCAATCTAGATGTTTAAACAACCACCTGTATTTTAAAATTACTCTCTCGCCTTTTTTAGTTCTCCCGGCATCAACTAGATATTTATGTGTTTCTTGTACTAAAAATGATTCAGACCTCGATGCATAATTTGTTAAAATTACCCATCCCATTTTCTTTTATTCAACTCCATTAGTAAAATAAAATTTAATAACAATTTATTTAGCACTTTCAAATCTTTCTATCCTATGCCAATTCATATACCGTCGTTGTCTATGATTCATTCTAATTCTCATATTTTCATCGATATTCAAAAATATCTTTTTATCCTTATCCAAACTAGCTGAAATCATTATTGTTCCAATTTTATCAAAACTAATATCTACCTTGTCAAATAAAGCGTCATGATTTGAACACAAAAGCAATCCCTTGTTGACATCTAGCCCCTCTTGATTATTAGACTAACTCCAAGGTTTGATATAACTGGCTAATAGGAAATGTTCATCTGTTACGCCACTTAATCTACATTTCTATTCAACTGCTAAGAGAGCCTTTTTAAAAGTAGATTGACCAATTCTCGACTTAATAATTAAATTTTTTTCTTTCTTCTAAAAAATAGGTGAATCTATATCTTTTTCAATTTTTTTATAAATTATTTTTTACCTTTGTCTTCAAGCTGAAATTTTTTTCAAACTTCTTCAAGTAATTGTAATACTTCTTTTGAGCATTATCTACAAGATAATTAAGTAACTTAGATTGGTATTCTTGCTCGTTTCCATGTAAATCGAATAATTCAATCTCAGTTGGATAATTTGTACTAATATATTCGTCAAATGCATATTTGTTTAATACCTACTTTACTATTGTAAATTTAACATAAACATGATTCCTTCTTTCCTCCAAGTAATAACAGCTTTGCAACATGACTTAGCATTTTGCTAATAGTTAAATGCTCCTATCCTAAATCAACATCTTTTCATCGCTTTCCAGTCACAAAAACTAAATAATAGACAATAGATTATCTGATATCCTGCACAACTTTTAAAAACAGCTTTACTTCCTGCTCGTTCCACACAGTTAAATCTTACTTATCACATTTGGACAACTTCGTTTTAGTTACAAAATTTTTCCCATTCAATTTGATAATATAAGAAGTATAAAATTAATAATAATTTTAATACTTCCTATCTCTCAATCTTTTTATCTAATAAGAAATATTAACTACTACAAAATACCTTCAGATCAATACCAGTAGTTTCTTTAATATAGTTTTCAGTAACACCAAGTAAGTTTAAAATATCTTCACTAACATTACTCTTAGAAATACTTGGTTGGACTATAAAAATTTCAAAAATCATTGGCATCTTTTTTTTTGCTTTCTCTTTTAAAATCTCTAATTCTTCTTTGGAGCCCTTCTCTATTCGACTACATGAGGATTTATTATGATTTTTCACTTTCCTTCTTAGAAGGTGATTAAAAAATTCTTTCCCATCTTTATACTTCCAATGTGTAGATTTTTGAGCTTGCCCACATACTTCATATAAATTACCTATATCATTTGAAACCTTTCCCTTTTTAGCATACTTTAAATGATACATTTGAATTTTTATGCTTTGATTCTCTTCCTTTATGGTAACAATATCAGCTATTTCGCCATTACCATCATCATCATAAATAATATGGTAGTCTTCTAATTTAAGCTTATTAATAAAATGATACTGTATCGAATCAGTACGTCTTGGCTTAACTTGTTGTGATTCTTTTGCAATATTTGTAAACGACCAATCATGTGGAATCAATAACTCTCTATCGTATAAATTTATAGTATGCTTTAATTCAACATATTCACATCCTGTTAAGGATGAACCATCCGCAAACCAAATAGTTGGTGTATATGTTTCTAAAAATTGAATCAATGAATATTTCCTAGTTCCATACTGTACTATAATTTCTTCTTGTGCTAATAGTTCAAATCTATAATCAGGGTATGATGAATCGAATTCTGATTTTTCAAAACTTTATATCTAATTGGAATCTCAAAGATGTCTGACTTTAAAGCTAGTATTATCTCAGATCCTAATATATACTCTTTAATTATAAGATTTACTTCCCCTAAATTAAATGACGAAGATTTCCCATATTTAAATTCACATTTAGTTTCTGCTTTACTATAAATTTCATCATCCCAGTCAACGCTTATAGGGGTAATTTGAGGCATTTTTGTAATCATTGTAGGAACTAAGCATTCCTTTAAAACTTCATTCGCATCAATATTTGGATTTATTAATTTCTCTCCGATATTAGTACACCAATCTTTTAAGTGTTTTATATTTCCTTGCATCTTTGTCCAGATTCTGCCCTTGTATGAACAACCAATATTTACTGGATTTCCCCCTTCATATCCAGCACCTACAATATAAGCTTTCTGACTACGCTGTTTTTCAGTTAATGATAATGCTTCACCAATATCACTGCCCACACTCATTCGATATCGTATATCTTTTCCAAGAAATAATTTCAAACCTACATTTTGTAACTTAATACGTTTAATATTATATAAAGCTTTAAAAACATCCATTTTATTAATTAAAATAGGCTCTGATACTACAATTTCCGCCAATTCCTTATATAAACCCTCATTATCAGAACCATTAATAAAGAGCAACTTATGTTCAGGGTTCCAAATGAAAATCAATAAACTCCATGTTAAGTTGTACGCATTTTTATCACTAAGCCAATCCAGTTTATTTCTTTTCGCATAAACGATCACAGCAACATTTTCGCTTTCATTTAAATCAAAGAAGGCATACTCAAAATTAATTTCTTCTAAAAACTGACTTTCTAATAATTTAGGAGACCATTTTCCTACCTTACTTTTATATACTACTGTACTTAATTTCGGTTTAATATTTTGAAAAGAAAAGATAGATGAGTTTAAATTACTAAAACCTTCTAGAAATTCTTTATAATTAACTTCATTTTCTATGCTAGTACTACTATAGTTAGATAATAATTCATTCCAATCCGCATCGCTACTATACAAATTTTCTAGCGCACCCGATACATTTAAATCGGCGATATTGGCTATGAAAGCCGCACTACCCAATTTTAAATCATGTTTAGTTCTTGTAAATCGCCCTGTAAATTGTAATGTAATGGGTAAGCTTTTTTTTATGTCATGAAGTGCAGCTACTTTTAATTCAGGTAAATCAAATCCTTCTCCCAACATATCTACACAAACAATGATTTTATGTTTCTTTTGTTTAATATCCTCAAGGATTATTTTCTCATTCTTAATTTTTGAATATATAATTATTGGATTTAAATGTTTATATTTTGCATATATTTCAAACACCTTGTCGGCCCTTCTTTTGTTTTCACATCGAGCCATAAGAATATGTGGTAATCCATTATTGATATCAGTTTCTAATCTTTTAACTGCTTCTTCCGCAATTAATAAATCAGCTTTTTCACGATCATATTCTTTTACAGAGATAAAATCAATTTTAGTAAAATAACCATCTTTTTGTGCTTCACTTAAAGGGAAATTAAAAACAATTTTACCATCTAGGTTTTTCCCATCATTTCTAAATGGAGTGGCTGTAAACTGAATTACTTTACTATTATCAAAGACTTTTCGAAATGAATCCCATGTCTTTGCTTTAACGTGATGAGCTTCATCAATAAACACATTAGTGCATTTATTTGAAAATAAGTCTTTCATTTTTTCATTTATTGATGTTAATAACTGCATTGTGGTAATAATAACGTTACAATTATCAAGAAATAATTCTAATTCTTTTTCATTTCCGAATTTTTCATAGATAACACCCACTTTAGGGAATTTTGCATCATTTCCTAAAATTCCAAATTCTTTTAAAATACCTAAATTAATAAACTTACTAGAAATTTGAGATCTAAGTGCGTCACTGGGTACAGTTACCAATACACATTTACAACGTGCTGCAATCATAGTGGACATCATCGTTTCTGTCTTCCCTGTTCCCGTTGGCATTACAACTGTTGCAATATCCGTAGAGACTTTCATATGACTAAGGATAGAATATAATGCCGCAATTTGCGGTCTCCTTAATCCTTTAATTTCTTCTTCATAAACTTCTTCTTTAAAATCGAATTGTCCATTCCAACTTTTCACAATTTCTTCAATAGACTCCACTTTTTGATCATTGGGATGTTTCAACCAACGTATTACTTCAACTTTTCCGTCTAATTCTTTAGATATATTTATACTATTAATAAGCAAAATATAAGGTACAGTTTTATCTATATATTTTTTATCCGTAGTAAAACAATACAAGTTACCTTCACTTTTTAATAAAAAATATTTTTCATTAGTATCGTGTAGTTTCCCCTCAATTGCTTTAGCATTAACAATTAATTGTTTAATAATATTTTTGTTTCGTGGTTTCTTATAAATAGTCTTCTCATAAGCTGGTAAATTTATTTTTAACATAATTCACTACTCCAATTTTTATTTAGTAAACTACTTCAAAATTCATTAGATTAACTGTCCATCTTTTCTTAGAAAAATTAACATGTGTATAAAATTAATATAACATTATTCATGCTAGTCACAGATAATTAAGTCCAACTTTTTATATTAATTTAACAAGTATTAGGGCTAGCTTCACACTAATAATAATTTCACTTTATTAGTTAGAAACTGACACTAATTCATTTTATAGTTAATGAACTGCAAAACAATAAAATTTCACTATACTTGATGTAGTTTCTTTTCTACAGGATACAAAATCTCAACTTCACAGATATATTTGTGCATTATGTAAAAATGATGTAATACGAGTATGGTTTTCTATATTTATGTTAATATCCATTCTAGAATAATTTTTGCTTTTCTTCTGCCTATTTAACTCAGGAGAAAAATAATATATTAACCCTGACTCAATATTATCCAAAACTTTAGAACTGGTTTCATACGGATAAATCCATTCTAAAGGTAAGTATTCTTTATTTTCTGTAAGAAACATAATGCTACCAACATATACATTCTTTTTTAAACCCTGATACTGTGGTGAATGTAGCTTTAATGCAACTGAATGACCACCATTAAATCTAGATTTAGCATTTATAGATGTTTTTCCTACATAAACAACCCTTTCATCTTCACCTGTCCCAACTGTAACAATATAAATTGGGTATGCTGGAGCTGGAGGTTTCCCTAACCTATACTCTATTTCATAAGCAATTTCTCTATCAATATCGATAAAATACTCACCCGTTATATAAGGTTCTTCGAATCCCTCTACAACTTCATAAGCTTCCTCTAAATATTCGTAGTTTTTCCTCCAAGCCTCTTTAAAAATCTCGTTATCTATATTTTTAATTTCATGTAGAGGAACACAAATATCTAATGCTAAAAAGTAACCTAATTCAGTATCTGGTTGAGCTTCTTTTAAAAATTTATAATGTGGTAATTCTCTTCTTTTATTTACCCAGTAAGAAATTGGTGAATATTTATCAATCCTATTTTTCCAATCCTTTAGAACATTTTCCATAAAAAGGCCCCCTTATTATAAGTGAAAATTAATAGTTTTTGTATTTCAAGTGACATGACTTTACTTCATAACCTATTTCTGTAGGCCCAATTACACAATAGTAAATTAAAGTAGTTAGATTTACAATAATAAGTCCCATCGAAATACAGTACTTTTTCACGTAAAAATTAAAGTAACCTTTCTCCCTCTTTATATCCAAATGTTTTTTATGTTTTATTTTAAAATACCCAACAATAATATATAATATTAATATACAACTATATTGTTTTTGAAAATGGGAGTAACAAATATGATTAATAGATTAACATTAGGCGAAACCGCATATTTTTATCATTTAAATTCTTCACTTTCCAATAAATTTATAGAACAACTTTTTATTAAAATTTCTAAGCATAAATCTGGTGCTTACATAGCTAGAGAAGTAAAGAAAACATCTTCGACTCATACTGATCTCACATATTCGCTATGTATATTCAAATTCAAGGCGAAGCCAAATTTTTTAGATGCACATGGTCCTGAAGAAGAAATTAAATACGCTTTCTTATTGATAGTCGAATACTCAAATATGCTTATTATAAATAAGAAAAATATTAGTGCCCTTAATTCTTTCTTAAAGGACTATATTACTGATGTGGAATATACTACTATTTCTCGTCTATTTTTAAGTGATACATCGAGTTTTGAAAAACTTTCTATGCTAAATATGGATATTAGTAATAACTCTGTGAGAAAACGTAATATTGAAGCAAATGATTTGAAAAGTTCATTTTCACCTATATATTCGAGTAAGTATATTATTAATAACTTAAGAGTTAAAGAAAATGAAAACAGGATCTCTTTAGCTCTTAATACCTCCAAAATTAATAAACTAGGAAAAAAAGTTTCCATTGAAGACTACTTTAGTTGGGGGATTGATGTGGTTAATAGAATTGAATCCTTCGAATTAAACGAATCTTATTTAGATAATTTCTCAATACCAATAAGTAACCAAGAACAGTTAAAAGAATTGCACCCCGCCTCTATACTCTTTCTTTTTAATGATTTACTAGAAGAATTAGCTGGGGAGGAATTTATAGAAGTAATATATAATTCGCCAGAAACAAATAAGGAAAAAAAGCTCAACTTTCAAAAATATCTAAGTGAATTTGATACGTATTTTGAAATTGATTTTAACATTCAAAATACGAATACGTACTCAATTTTGAATTCTGTTGATAAAAAATTACAGATCAAAAAAAATAAGGAATCAATTACAATAAATGCAAAAAAAATAAAAAACATCATTATTAAGTTCACGAATAAACAAATTAATCTTTTAGATTATATTAATCAAAACCAATGTTTTATTATTACATTTTCAGAGATAGATTATGTCTATTCAAACAAAAAATTATTTAAGGACTCTAAATTATTAGGAAATTTAACATCATTCTTAGACGTATTAAAACCTTACGCTACTTTGAAAGATATTAAATCAGAAAAAGGTAGTTATTATCCAGCAGCTACCCATTTTGATAATGATTCATTATTTCATTTTGTTGAAAATACACTTGCTCCTGATGTTGATTACTTATTTTGTGATGACTTAGGAAACGAGTTTGCCGATTTTATATCAATAACAGACTCTAAAAGTATATGCTATTATCATGCAAAAAATGGAAGTTCTGCACTTTCTGCCTCGGACTTTCAAATTGTCATTGGACAAGCACTTAAAAATATAGGAAATATGCATATGTCAACCTCTGCTTTAGGACGTAAATTATCCAGATGGGAGGAACAAATTAGCGGTACAAATATATCCTTAAAAAGAATTGGAGATTCAGTTAAAAACGGTGGGGAATCTTTTATTAGAACCATTAATTCACCAAATTCCACTAAAGAAATATACATAGTAGTAAACTTTCTTTCTAAATCAAATTTGGAGGTAGCATTAGATAATTTAAAAAACGACCTAACTTGTCCACACCAGACTATTCAAATCCTTTGGCTGCTCTCATCACTTATATCTACATGTAAAGAATTAGGAATAATGGTTCACATAACTTGTTTACCATAAATATAAATGCCGTTAGCAATTCATGCTAGCGGCTTTAAAAATAATATATAAACTGATATCTAACTCTATTTATTTCTGAAACCCTACAGAAAAAACAAGAAAAACATTTCACTTGCATTAGCTCTATCTATAAAATCAAAATTTAAATTAATTCGTTTGATTTTAAAAGTTTGATTTATAGCCTGTTAACTCTTCATAACCATACCAAATTTTACCACAAGCAGGAGAACCCTCCCTTGTTAATTCGCCTACTTTATAAATAGTAAAATCTTTCAATGTTCTTTCTACTTCATTTATTCTACGTTTGTAAATTTTTTTATTTCACCCTTTTTACTTTCACCTATTTTCGTTTTCATCTTTTTATCATCCAAGTCAGGATATCCACCCCAAGCAAAAATAATTATATCTTTTTTGGGATTATAAGTTTTTATAATATTAGAAAGAACTTGCTGATTTTTATATAAAGAAAGGTTTTCCACTTCCTCTATTTTTATAGCAATACTCTTAAATACTGACCCATATATTGAAAATAGATTTAAAACAGTCACTTTCGCATAATTATTTTCATGCTTGTATAAATAATCTAAAACTTTGTAAATGGTTTCATCTGATAATTTTCTATTACCCTTATCTAGTTTACCTGCTTTACTAGGATTTTTTAGAATAACAATTGCATGTCCCCCTTCTTCCCTTCCTAAAAAAGGGATAGTCATAGAAAATCTATGATAAATCTCTATTTCATCATTTTTATACTTCAAAGCTTTATTAGGTTCTAAAATTATTTTTTCTTCATTGTCACATAGTGTTAAAATATACACCTTTCCACTTTTTCGTATATTTCTACATCTTGCTATGTTTTTCCTCATCTACAATTGATCTGCTGGTTATGATACCAAATTCACTATAACTTCAATTAATTTGTCCAATTAATTAATCGAATTCTGGACTCTTAAGGTTATCTTTATGATTTTCACATTCAATAAAGATATTCTTACATTGTAAGAATCCATACGTTAGCCAGTGATGCCCCTGTGAGATTGTTAAAGTGGCTCAACAAGTGTATTTATTTCAGATCCAGATTAAAAATCCCCTCTTTCATTACAATAGCAATATATAATAAAGTTATATCCTTGTTCAAAGGAATTTAATAAGAGGAGGAATTAAAATGGCTCTATTCAGAAACCCGAAACTTCAAGAACTAGAAGACAACTTTTTAGATGGCAAAACTTTCGAGGAAGGAGACGCAGTATTCACCTTAACCTTGTCCGAAATTCTGCCGTTCACTACACACATTATAGATTATCGATGGAAGGTTAGATTAGCAGATAGTTACGAGTTCGAAACCTACATGGGAAATGAATTGCTTTCTCTACCGTATACACGATTAAAAGATATTCAAGAGCAGATTTCTTCACACTTAAGCCCCTTAAATAGTGAACAAATTTCAATGGAAATAGATCGTACAATTCAATCTATTTTTGATGAATACAGATGTTGAACCCCCATCAGTCGGGTTTTTCTTCATTCTCCATTTTTGGTTAGTTGAATCAAAACGGCATATGTCGGCAATATTCTCTCGTTTTGGACTTTTCCATTCAAAGCTTTTTTAGAAGTTCAACTTCATATATCTCACTTTATTATGCCACACTTAGAGTCTGCTAATCGCTTATATTCATTAAACACATTCTAAAAATTCCTTTTAAAGTAATGATTACTATATCTTCTTTGAAATAATTCTCACTCACCTCTTAAATTGACTAATAGCATCCTCTAAACAAGCTTCAAGAAAGTTCTCTTGATACGATGCCTGGTGTGTTTCCTTTAACAACTCCCCCATTTCCTTTAGAACACCATGTGTAAGATTATCTAATTGCTTTAATCGGTTAAGATGAATTTTCTTATCCGACTGTTGCTTTTGATGTAACTCTTTAGAGTAAGCAATCGGTTGGATTGCTTCTCCATAACGACTATATAACTTATCATTCATTATTAATCCTTCAGGATCCATATCGAAATTAGTTTTAATGCTTACAGTAGAGTTATATGGGACAAGTTTATCGAAGAACTTCCATAATGCATAAGCAAATTGCCCACTCGTACACACAGAAGGAGGATAACATCCAACTTTTTCTTTTACTGCTTCAATAAAAACCTTGTAAAGAATAGGATTTTCGAATGCATAAACAACTTGGAATGATTCAATTGGATAGAAATTCCCTACCTTTATAAGCTCACATAACGGTAACTTCAAAACAGTGTCATGTTTTGTTGCTAAATCAATGTATTCTAACGGTAAACCTCTTATGTCTTTGGCATAAAGACCTGTGAATGTCACATCACTAGAAATGTCATCTCGAATCAAATTAAAATGATTTAATATATCATTGATTTCTTCTATAGATAATTTAGATGATAATTGCTTATTTTTTATTTCCTTCTCATAGGCAATTGTCAACATATCAAAAAATAAGCCGCCTAATGGGGTTTGTAAATCATAAGCATGAGGATCTTTTGTCATTTTAGCTGCAAACATAGCAACATGCGTCATTTTATTTAAGGGTAAAAGTTGTATAGACTGGCTTAAATGAGATAAATATTTTTTTAAAGTGAAAGAGGATTCTTCATACAAGTTCATAAAACGCTTATACCCTCTTCCCTTTCTCTTTATTGAATCCATATAGTCATGATAATAAGGATGGTTTGTATCTTGAGATATTTCTTTAATAAATTGAAGCTTTTGGCTTCTTTTACGCTCACCCACGTCTTTATTACTAACGATTTTTTGAGAAAAATAACATTCTAATAAATCGTGCAAATTTACACTTTTATAAACTGTTTTTTCTTGTAATCTTTTCTCAAAAGTAAGTAATCGTACTTTAATATCGGTATCCTTAAAATTGATGTTAGGCATTATCCCATCCAAACATTCCTTTTCCTGATCTGTTGCGTTTTTTAAAGTTACAACACCTTTTACTCTGCCGTATCGAATAATTTCTTCTCTAAATAAATAAAAAAGGCGGTCATAGCCACCTTTTGAACGAAAATAGTTCACTGTTTCTTGAACTTGAGAATACAATGAAAATCAACTCCATTACATATTAGCCGAACCAGGATAGTCTTCGCTTAATGAGTTATTTTTCAAATATTCTTTGTATCTTCCATTCCAGATATACCTTCCGAAATTGATTTCTTTACTGTTTTTTGGTCGGATTAGTTCATAAATCGATAATCCTTTCAAAGCTGGGGAACAACCAGAGACGAATTGACTGTTCGAAATAAAGTCAAACTCAAGTTCCTCAAGTAACTTATACATTTCATTAATATTTTTATTATCAATCCCAGCCCAAACTTCATCCATTGAAATAATACGCGGTGAATCATAATGAGCTTCTCCATAGCAAGAACTAACTGCTGCTAATATCGGAATGTATAATGCTAACGCTCTTCCACCGCCACTGAACTTTCCAAACTTATCTTGATCCACAAGAGTGAATTCCTCTTCGTTAACATACTTTGATATAAGTTGGAATTCAAACCAATTGCGGTAATCAAGTATTTCTTTGAATGTTTCTTTTAAATCGAAACCAGTATATTGGTCTAAACCTTGTTCTAGCTTCCTTGTTTCTATTTTACTTCTGAAGTGATCAATTAACTTTTCTCGATCTTCAGGCTTTAACAAAGGAGCATCAATTTCGAGCAAACGGACAATTTCTCTTGTATTTAGTTCTTCCTCGGTTGTAGCTTTCAATGGTACCCACTTAATTCCGAACTGTAACCCGCCTCCCGTATTGATGTTCATCATAATTTCATTAAGGTTCTTTATCCACTCTTTTGTTTGAACAATTTTTCGCTTAATTGTTCTACCGATAGAACCTAATAGAATTTCCTCATACATTCTCTTATCTCGCTCGCTTAAATTAGCTCGCTGCAAGTCCATGCGTTCTTTGAGGACGGAAAGTACAAAACGTGGTTCTCTTCGTTGGATAATGCCATTAAATTGTATGTCCAGGACAAGTTTATACTTACGTAGAGAAATGAGATTGTTCCATTCCGTCTCTAGGTTCAATTCCTCTAACTCTGATGGAATCTCCAGGTTATCCTCAATGTTACTAGCGTATTCATCAAGAATTGGAGAATACTGTGCAATTGCTTGTCTGGACTTATAGAACTCATTTAATAACTCTTTTTCAGACCGCGTACAAAGATTCCTTAAATCTTCTTTCCCGACCAGATAATTACGAGCAATTTCCAAATACTCCTCAGCTACTCTTCTCAAAGTATCATTTTCACCTAACGTGAAGAGAGAGCTAAAATACCTTTCCCACGCATCTCGAATAACCTCTCTAACGCCTTGCTCTTTTAACATGAAACTGATTTTCTCATTCAACTGCAAAGATCTACTTTCTTCTTTAAGCAGATCCTTTCTGAGATTGTCCTTTTTATCAGGAATGGAGTGTAATTCTTTCATATATTCTTGAATTTGCCTTTCATTATCAAGAAGCCCCGAACGTTCCATCTCTCCCATGATGACATTGATTTGAACTTCAATGTTCTGTAATTCTTTTTCGTGTGACAAAATCTCTGAGGAAAAATTATCTATATCCTCCAGTAATGATTGCTTTTGTGCGTTGTATGAATCCATTGATTTTTGAATGCTTTTTAATTCAGTATAAGACATTTTAATTTGATTTAAATGACGATCGTAACGTTGCATTTCATCTCTTACTTGTGTGAAGGCTTCAGATGTTAATGGAATCTCTGTAAAATCTGCTTCTACTTGAATACGTCTAGTCATTGTATCCATTTCGTTTTGAAGAGTAGTAAGCTTTTCTCTTACAGAATCTAACTTATCCTCAAAAATATCTTTTATACTCTGTTCGTTCCTGTTTGTATCTTGATATAGTTCTAAAATTTCATTACTATCTGGTAAATTATGATATTCATCATCCAACAAATCCAGCTGTAGAAATAAATCGCCCTTTTCTTGTTGTAATTTCTCTAGTTCATGGGAGATTTCGTCTAAATTATTCTCCAACGATGACATAATTTGTTTTTTATAGTGAACTTGTATCCTTTCACCAAGGTACTGAGGTGACTCTTTAAGCAAGGATTGCCCTTTAATCAATCCATTTTTGAAGTTACCATTAGATAAGATAAAACACTCTTCATCTTTAGAAATACCGACATAGCTTAACAACTCTTCAACCCATACCGCCAGATTTCCTGATTTTTTACTTGGTTTAAGATATTGGGTTAAGTTAATCATATATGGAGTCCCTTGCTTGTTCGGAACCGTTGTATGCTCACTGAGCTGTGTATCCCATTTTGGGTCTGCGATAACCGTAGTTAGGAGGCCAGTTTCTTCTAACACTGATTCAATAGTAGCCATTTCCTTTTCCGAAAGACCATCTTGAAACTCAACCGCATCATAGAATAAGATATGCGGAATGTTCCATTCTTTTATTGATTCTAATACGGATTCTTTCTCTATTGAAAGAAAAGGTTTAGGCATCTTGCCGACAATCCATTCATTGAGTTCTGCCTCTACACTAAATTGCTTTTTTACGAGTTCTCCCTCTAATCTTTCTACTTGATGAAGTTCATCATTGATTTTCCTTTTTACATCAGTATACTGCTGCTCAATCACTCTCGTTAATTCTCGATCTGTTACGGAATAAGGAAAATGGTACATTTTTTTTAACAACCGCTCTTTATCTTCTTCGTTCATAACTAAAATTTCATTGTCCTCTAACCATTCATCCATTTCATTACTGAAGGTTTTCTTCAGTTTATCAAGGTTTTTTCTCATCATACGAAGCTCCTCTTGTTTCTGATTAAGGAGAACCGTAGCTTCATTTTTCTCTTCAGTAAGAACTGTTTTCTTTTGGCCTAATTTTTCGAGCGCGAATATTTGTTTTTGTAAGTCGTGAATGAATGTTTGATAAGCTTGAATGTCTTGATTCCATAAGGAAAAATCGTAATCAAAATACTCATAGCGAGTAATAAAGTGTCCTGCATGTCGGCTATGCTGCTTAAAAGAAGATTCTAACGCACAGTGCTCCATTTCTGATAATTCATCTTTCAAGCGATTTATCCACTTTAGACTATTTGCACTTGTGGTTTCAAATAGCTGAATCATTTCTTTAATTTTTGTCTCCTTGGATTTCTTCTGTTCTTGTTTTGGTTTCATTAGACGAGTAATGTCTACCTTTTGATTGTCAAGCCTTCCTCTTTGTATAGAAAGATCCTTTGCTTCCTTACCACGCAAAGCTTCAATTCGTTCATTCAAGGTCTTTTCTTTTGCCTCCAAATGAGATATTTCCCCTGTCAGTTTTACTACATTACTTCGGGTAGTAATTAATTGGTTTGAATTATACCTCTGACGTTCATAAAGGTTCTGCAAGCGATTTTCAATCTTTAAATACCCATTTGCCACTTCCGCTAAATACACTTCATGATAAGCCTCATATACACTTGTGATAACTTCTATGTTGTCATAGGCAAACTGTAATTCATTTAATTCCCTTTCAATTGTATCAATTGATTCAATTGTGTTACTAAGAGGACTTAGCTCTTCCGATGATAATGATGACAGCGAATCGGTTAGGATTTCATACACCATTTTTGGCTTTTGTCCTCCACCTAATTTATTCGAACGTAATGCAATTAGTAATTTAATCAGATGTTCAAAAATTTGAATCTCCCTAAATTGAAACAGATAATCATTAACGGCTTTCATGTACTCTGCATTAGTCGTATAAATTTTCCCACCTTCTCCTAATTGTTCTCGCAATTCTCCTTTGGAAAGTGGGATTTTTTTCACCTCACCGTCTATCCACTCTTCTTTGTACAATTTAATATCCTGGGGACGTTTTCCGATTCTAGAATTATCTAAAATGATAAAAAACCAATAGTCTAAGTCTTGAACACCAGCTTTAGCTTGCAGACCCATCCCAGTTGTAATGTATTCATCATGAATACCCCTTTTATACTCGAGATAGGTATATCCTAGTTTATCTTGATTATTTCTTTCTTGTTGATCCTTGTCCCCCGTGCTTCCTAAAAAGGTGTCCCGTAGTGTTCGAGATCGACTACCGAACGTATCCATTCTGGTTGCATCTTTCTTTCCATCTAGCAATATGGTGATTAAACTTTGAGTGGTGACTGATTTTCCGCTCATATTTTCTCCCATTAGATGCAACTTTCCATTGTTAAACTCAAATTTATCATCCTTAAAGAACCAAAAATTAATGAACCCAGCTTGGTTTGGTCTCCATCTAGTATCTTTTGTCATGACGTTTTTTCAACTCCTCCACTTTCCCATTCGTTTTGTTTCATTTCCATGTTATAAGTACCACTTACTCGGCCAAGTGAATCATATAATACAAGACTTTCTCTGTCTTCTAGTTCATTGCAAAAGCCCCAACTCTTTAGGAAAGGTATAAACTCTTTACATATTTGCTTAGCACTCATTTGTCTATAACTTGCGGTCCATTCATCGCCATTTCGTTCCTTTAATACATCTATTAGTTGTAAGAACTCCGAACGTGTCATATGAATCTTCCCATCAAATTCTTTAAGAACTTTTTTCTCCATGATAAGTTCTCTTACATAAAAAGACAGTTGCATAGTAAGATGACTTTCCATCTTCAAGTTTGGAAATGTGGTAAGAGGTTTATAGGATTCCGTTCTGGTTAACATCGTCCCAGTTTTATAGAGTTCCAATTGGTAGGAACTAGTTTCCTCAACAAAGGATTCCATTTGTTCGATATTCCTCTTTAAGTAGTCATACAAACCTTCATCCAAGTCTTGCTTTCGAATACTAGGTTCTATAAATAAACGCCTATTCAATTCATGCTTTGGAAGTATGCCTGTTATCTCTTTTTCTAGTACCCTTTTCAATTTTAAAGACCGCGGGGACTGACAAGTTGTAATATCAAAAGGAAGATTTCTCATAAAGTAATGACTTTGGGTTTGCTTTTGAAATAACACTTGCTTTTTATCATCATCTTTAAAATCATCAATATTTTGGTCTAAGATCACGATAATTCCTAATTCCTCTAACGTTCGTACCACTCTTATTAGGGAAAGACGATTCTGATAACCACCATTACCTTCCCACTGTAGTCCTTCTTCCCCAGGGAAGTAATTTTTAATACCTATTGTTAGGTCTTCAGTAATGAATTCATTTGTGATTTGCTGCTCTAAAAAAGCCATAAAACAACACAAGATTACATAATCTCTCGGTCCTTTAAAACGTTCAATACCCATCCATGGTTTGGGTGATGTTGTAACCTTTTCTAATTTAATAAAGTCTGGATGGACAAGTAAGTTATACTTGAAATTTTCACTTATATAGTAAGTGAGCTCTTTTTGCAACCGCCTTATCTCATAATAGATATCTCGATTGTTTTTACGGTCAATAAACATGCATTCAAATAAATATTCCACAAGGTCCTTCATATGATCGGTAATACCATATTTTCCTTCCAATTACCTCACCTCTTTGAATCTAAATTCCAAGTCTTCCATTTCAAGTGTTCCGTCATCACAAACTAGTTTTATTCGATTGTTTGTAACAGCTATTGCTTCAAATGTTCTGCCATCATCCGTGAAGCCAAAACGTAATATCCCTTTCTCTGAAACCTCGAAACTAGAACGACTTAACCATTCTAAAATTTCTTCACGTATACAAGCCGGAACTGGACCTAAATCGCGTACACGAACCACTTTTGACGATAAGTATCTAATGATATGCTGTTGTTTGATTTCTCTTTCCTTTTCATACTCCTTGAGAAGTCTATACCGCTCCTCTAAATCCTCTTGTACTGCTTTACGCTTCTTTCGCTCTTTCCGTTCTCTGTACTTGGATAGCAAAGTCAACTTGTCGCCTTCTATTTCCCACAAGTCATTATTTTGTTGGTCAGTAGATATTGAATGCGCTCTGATGTGTTTCGTATTTTGAACACCGAAAAGATATGCAAACATTTCATGGCATTCATCCATATCTGACTTATTCATTTTTTCAAATAGTACAGCTGCGTACAAATACTCATGTTGTCTATTTTTGACTTGACGAAACTTTTCACCAATTTGTCTAATGAATTTCACAATTTGATCAATGGTTTCTTGTGTTTGTCGTAAGAGAGATTCATAGCCACCATTATGCTTGGATGAATCACTGGAAAACCATTGCATCATATATAGCCAACTGTTTCGAAACTCTTGCATTTGTTCTTCCACCGAAACATTTTCAAAAATGAAGCGGTCACGATAGCATTTATGCTCAGCTGCAGCAAAAATGACTTCCTCCAATTTGGTTAACTCGATTTCTTTGAAAACAGAAATAATCAAATCTACTGTACGGTGTAACGACAAAACGAAATCTTGTAAATAAGTAATGAAATCATCTTTATAATGTAAAAAGGCTAATTCGCCTTTCGCTACTTCCGCTTGTATTTTTTGATAATCGATGTGCGATAAGTAACTAACCGAGTCAAATTGTAGTTTTTCAAATCGATAAAAAACATCACTCCAAAGTTCATAAACCTCTTGATTTTCCTTCATATCTCTAATCCTCGGGATGGCATAATCTTTTAACGCATATAATGTTTCTAATAAGCGTGATACCAAAGAACTATCAGTAGAACCAGTAATTTTAGAACGTTTAGAATCTAGCTTTTCTAAAAACTGCTCAAACCCAATCGAGATTTCTGAAACACTGTATTGATAGCGCTTTTTCAATACATCTTCTAATTTTTCAGGGCCTCTAACATCCTGTCTGGCAACTAGATTGCCCCATTGTTCAAGTGACTCAAGATCCCGCTTTACTTCATCGAGTGTATATGTTGAAAACCTTTCTGCGCTTTGTAAGAATTCTAGTACTTCATGAGGATACACAAACCGATTGGCTTGGAGGTAACGAGTATAACAATATCTGATGATGGGACGGTATACCCATGTTTTATCGGTGTTTAAATAAGTGGCTTCCTTTATCGGCGTTTGGATTATGGGAATATCAAACACCCTAATCACCCTTTCAATATTATTTTTAATAGTATTGTCACATTGGAGGTATATATACTTATCTATGTGTCGATTTCATATAAAGTTTGATCAAAAACCATTCTCAAACTCTCATATTACGACAAAACAATAGAATCCATTTTGAACAATATGATAATTAAATGAGAAATCTTTACATCCTACTATTAAGCTCGTAATCAGTTTTTGAAGCTTCCTTTATCACCATCTTTAGTACTCTCAACACATACACCAAGTATTCCACCTCACTTGTAGCGTTGTTTACAATAGGTAAAATTTCCACGTTTCCACTTATTAAAGGTTTTAGCATTTGTTTGATTTTTTCACTAAATAATGATGTGTCAGATTCCCCCCCTGAATTTCAAGTAAATATTTTTATTAATACAAGATATAAATCGTCAGTTTTAACTAGATAGTTGAGAAGGAATGCTTATAAAAAAGGAGGAGGAGGAGGATAATGATGGAATTTGAAGCAACATTTCCATCAATGAAAAAATCTTGTTTTATCTTGATACTTTCTTTAAGTATGTTAATTTTTGCACTTCCTGCCCCAATCTTTGCACAATCCAATAACAATATAAATTCTGTTACAAATTACTATGTATCTACAACAGGAAGCGACCTCAATCCCGGCACATTAGATCAACCTTTTGCTACCATTCAAAAAGCTGCTAACGTCGCCAAAGATGGAAGCACAATCTACATAAGAGGCGGAGTTTATAACCAAAAAATACGTGTAACTCATTTTGGTGCCTCAGGAGCAACGATTACTTTTCAAAATTACCAGGATGAAAAGGTAATTCTTGATGGTTCTACAGTCAAGTTAGAGGATGATGGATTATTTACAATAGAAGACAAAAGTGATATTCAAGTAAAAGGGTTAGAATTTCGCAATTTAAAATCAACAAAAGTTAACGAAACTCCTATTGGTGTTTATATCACTGGAACAGGGAGTTACATTGATATGAGAAATAATTATATCCATCACATTAAAACAAATTTAAAGAATGGAAATGCACACGGTATAGCTGTCTATGGTACTTCTTCTCATGCACAAAATAATTTAAATCATATTGTCTTAGATAATAACGAAGTAGCAAATTTGAAATTAGGATTGAGTGAAGCAATTGCTGTGAATGGGAATGTAGATTCTTTTGAGGTTGTGAACACAAAAGAACGTCAAAAAAGCCTTATTAATATAATAATTTATGCTGGTTTTACACTTGTCAGAAATAGAAAACGACAAAAAAAGATAATTGATCAAAAAAATTACAAATTATACATTCATTAAAATCGGACATGCTTTCTATTTCAATCACTAAAATATATATTCCCAATCCATTTGTTAGCTAAAATAAATTACTTTTTAAAAGCTCTGTTAAAACAAAACATTGATTTTTACCCATTTCATTTTCAACTAACGGAGTAAACTAATTGTAAAAAAGATTCGTTACTGATAAAATTAGATTAGTCTTAAATTAGAATCCTGTACTAACCTTTATGCAATACAAGGCAAAACGAAAATATTGGTCTTTTCGTTTTGATTTAACAGATAACTCGAGCTTGTTAGCTATTAAATTATCCTCATTGCAGTATTTAAGACTTGAATAGATATAAAAATGATTAAATAGCTTTCGTCATAAACAAGGACGAATGAGCAGACATGTTTATTTATTTAAGAAATTCAATAGGGAAATAAAATGCGTGCACCTAGAAGCTCTACAAACGTTCGTTTGTACAAGTGGTGCGAAGTTCCTTTTAGGTATAAACCTAATGGAATAAGCCTTTTTTATGAAGTTTCGCTCAGAATACCAATTCGCAGTGACTTCATCTTGTTCCTTGTTGAAAACTTAAGTAAGTATACATGCTCTTCTCGTTCGTCCTTTTCTGCTTTTAATAGATAATAAATCAAAGGAGTGATGTGATTATACTAGTCATTAATTAGCTAAAAAAAAATATTACCAATATTCCAACGGCATACTGAAGTACCCTTTTAGAATTTTCCAAATGAAAGCGGACGATTCTACACTAAGTTAAGACACATTTTATAGCCAAAACCTATATAGAAATGGGGAAATATTGATGCAAAAAAAGAAACGAGTAGAAGAACTAAAATGTGAGGCACTACTTGAAGTACAACTAATTAAAATGGAGTACGAACAAATCATCGAAAAGACCCAGAAAGAAAAAAAAAGAAATATACAATTGATTTCAGACGAGAACTTAAAAATCCTTTATACTCAACGAAAAGATAGAAAATATGCTGCATTGACAATTGAATTGTATTCTCTTGTGGAACAATTCTTAAAAAACATTTACTCTTTGCATGACAATATAAGCGAATATAAAAAAAAAGGAAAAGTAAACACTATCCTAGATTTACAGGGCAAACTCGATAATTATATAGAATTCAAAAATATTACCAATGCCAAAATACTTACACAGCTAAGAAATTATATAATTCATGATACATTTTCCTTAAAACAAGCAAGAAAAAAATTTAGAATTAAAAAAAAGAACAAAGAACTATATTCCTTTCTATTAGAAACTGTAGAAGAGTATATAAGTAATATGCTTGTTAAGTAGGATTAGGACATTCTTTTATTATCATAAATAACATTAAATTATAAAATAGAGGTTATTGTTTGACCGGCAATGGATCATTAGTTAAACAATACATACAAAAGAACCAATGAAATTGGTTCTTTTCTTTTTACTATTAATTACATGGATTATTTAACCAATGATATAATGTATGTAAATTTCATAATATATCATATCGAAAGGAAGAGCCAAAATGATTCAACAACAGAGCCCATTCATATCAAAAGTAAGAATTAAAAACTTCCGAAATTTCAAGGATGAAACCGTAGAATTAAGCCATAAGCAAATAATCATTGGAGAAAATAATGTCGGTAAAACCAACTTTTTAAGAGCACTACAAATAATTCTAGACCCCCAGCTATCTGATGAAGATCGCTATCTAAATGAAACAGATTTTTTCGATGGTCTAAATAAACCTATGGAATCTGGAGAGATAGTGGAGATAATGATCGAGATCCAGGGTTATGAACATAATAACAATCTACTTGCCCTATTCGAAGATGCGACAGTTTACAAAGAACCGTATACATTAAGATTTACATATAAGTATTTTCCTAATCAAATCACTAACGAATATGATTACGAAATTCTTCAAGGTAACCCTGAGAAACAAATTCCTTTCACTCATGTACACAGGAAATTTCTTAATCTCAAAGTGATTAACGCCATAAGAGATGTTGAACATGAGATGAAGAATACACGTCGTTCTCCAATTAATAATTTATTAAAACAATATGATATTTCAAAAACAGAATTAGAAACAATATCTAAAAATATTAAAGAAAAAAGCGATGAAATTTTAACTATTGATGAAATTCAAGATTTGACAAATGGAATTAACAATAAATTCTCAAAAATTATCGGTGTACAACCAGATTCAAGTATCTCCTTAAATACTCTAGACATCCATCCAACACGAATTTTAAACACATTAAAATTAATGGTTGGAGAAACAAATAAAAGACCTACTAGTGACACAAGCTTAGGATTAAATAACATTTTATATATTTCTTTAATTTTACTATCTTTGTCGGACAAAACTGTCCCCACTTTCTTAAAAAAAGAAAAATATGAAAAATTAATATCTGAGGAACATAGCGAAATTTTACCACAGTGCTATACTCAAAATGAAAAGGGAAATTACCTTTTAAGCAAACCTATAGAAAAACAGCAATATACGGATTTATATAATTTTTTAAATACTAATAACCCTTCTTCAGATGGTTTCACAATACTTGCCATCGAAGAGCCCGAAGCACACTTACACCCAGCAATGCAGCGAATCATTTATAAAGATGTCATTCAAGGTAACACATCAGTATTGTTAACAACTCATTCACCACATATTACATCAGTTGCTCCACTTAATTCTATAGTACATGTACAATCAACTTCACAAAGTGGGAGTAAAATTTATTCAACTGCTAACCTAGAATTATCCGAAAAAGAACAACAAGATATAAAAAGGTACTTAGATGTAAAACGTGGTGAACTGTACTTTGGAAAAGGCGTTATATTAGTTGAAGGTATCGCAGAAGAATATTTAATACCAAGATTCGCAGAATTACTTGGATATCCATTGGATTTAAAAGGAATTATCGTATGCAACATAAATTCGACAGATTTTACTCCTTATGTAAAATTCTTGGAACAACTTTCTATTCCTTACGTATTAATTACAGATGGAGATTTCTATCAATTAAATGGTACAGAACGTACATATCATCATGTATTAGATGAAGACGTTGCTGATTACGGTTTCCTTGGACATGAGATCATAAGTGATTTATTAAAAGAAACAAACAAAATTGAAATAGACTATACTCCTGAATTCACTGAGGATGAATTGGAGCTCTTCGCTCAACATGGTTGCTTTATCGGCTTTTATACTATGGAAGTAGATATTATGGATGCTATTAAAGTAGATGAAGATGAAGATGAAGATGAAGATGAAGAGAAAATCAAAGAATATGAAGAAGCCTTTGGAATTTTATGCTCTACTTTTAATGATTTAACTATCGGTGGAGATCAACAGAAAGAAAACTTTAAACAAGATTTAAACGCCCAGGATTATTGGAGCTGTCTAAGAAAAATTGAAAACAGTTCTAATAAAGTTGGTAAAGGACGATTCGCTCAACGTCTATCAACAGTATGTACAAAAAAACATATACCAACTTATATAGAAAATGCTATTAAAGAAATCTATACAAAAGTTGGTTCTAGATGATGAGTTTATTTGAAGAAAAACGCTCTCAAATACAAGATGACCCTTATCAAAATGCAGCTTTTCTATCCAATAAAAGCACTGTTGTGAAAGCCGGACCAGGAAGTGGGAAAACTAGCGTTTTAACGTTGAAACTTATGCAACTACTAAATGAAAAAATCAAATTTCCAAGAGGCTTAGCATGCATCACTTATAACAAAGAAGCAGCAAAAGAATTTCAATCGAGATTAAAGGAACTTGGTCTAAGAGAGAGAAAAAATGTCTTTCTAGGAACTGTACATGCATTCTGTATAGCAGAGGTTATTACACCGTATGCACATTTATATAAATACGATATACCTTTACCTCTGAAAATAATCTCTAAAGCAGACCAAAAACAATTGTTCAAAGATGTTCTAGAACATTTAGAAGCTACTAAGAAAAGAATTTCTATTACCATGATGAATAAAGAACGCGCCCTACAAATTGAAGGTGTAAGTCGTATAGAAACTCCAATAAATAGGGATGTCTCGTTAGTTGCTAGGGAATACGAAAAAAGATTACTTCAATTGGGGAAAGTAGATTTTACAAGTATAGTAAAATTTGCAACATTATTAATACAAAATCAGCCTTATGTACGGAAATGCCTTGAAGCAAAATTCCCATGGATTTTAATAGACGAGTATCAGGATTTAGGTAGACCTTTACACGAGATGGTATTAACACTTCTAAATCACACTAATATAAAAATCTTTGCAGTAGGTGATCCAGACCAATCTATTTATAGCTTCGGTGGCGGCAATCCTAAGTATTTAAATGAACTTTTTAAAGATTCCAGAATGGAACCAATTATATTGAAGAATAACTACCGTAGTCATAAAGATATAGTTGAAGCTTTCCTTACAGTTTTAGATAGAGATTTAGGTACTTACAGCCCCCAAAAATTTTTTGATAAAGATGCAGCATTCAATCTCATAACTTGCGAAAAAGAATTAAATGAACAGTATGAAAAAGTAGTACAGGATATAATACCACGGTGTATAGAAGATGGTATTCCATATGAAGAAATTTGTGTTTTAGTAAAAGAAAACAAAGATGTTACAGAACTTAGTTTATATTTTGAAGATGAAGGACTACCATACTATGTTTCAAAATTTGAATTTGATCGAAGTGATATAGTCAAGTGGCTAGAAGATTGTGCATTATGGATAACAGACCGAAGAAAAGCTTCTTTTAATGAACTTTTTAACTTTTGGATTAATTTATTAACGAAGCATAATAACGAACTAGATAATCAAATGAAACATAAGAAAAGAATTGAATTTTTAAATATATTAACTAAAAGTATGCACTATAAAGAAAATCTCTATAGATGGTTATATCATATAACCACTGGGCTCAAATTATTGGAAATATTAGCAGCCTCGGATATATACCCTGATGAAGTTAATAATCTTGAAGAACTCTTACAACTCACTAAAGATGGAACATACTCTGATTATGATGTAGAAAAATTTGCACATATAAGAAAACCAAACAATCAAGTTACTTTGTCAACAAGACATAGCTCAAAAGGCTTAGAATTTGAAGTTGTTATTATGTTAGGTATGGAGCATACAATTTTCCCTTCCTACCGTAGCCTAAATAACGATAATCCTTCTGAATTAGAAGAAGAAACACGGTTATTTTTTGTTTGTGTTTCACGTTCTAAACGTGTTTGTTATTTTTTAAGATCAAAAAAACTAACTAAGGATACAAAATATGGTACTAGAACAGACACCTATGCCCCATCTATGTTTTGGAAAATAATAAAAGATATACAAAGTAACAAAACAACACGCACCTTACCCAATTGTTAATTTTAATCCTTCAAATCAAAGAGTCGTTTAGCATTCGGTTAAGACGACTCTTTGATAAAACATAAATTTTAATTTCATTATATAAATACCTTTCTTGATTTATATTGTTTTCTTCAATAAAAATCCGCGCAATACCTTTCACTTTCAGAAGCAAATAAATTCTTCTTTTTGTATAAAAAATAAGAATACTTTTCTATAATAGATGGTAATATGTTAATATTTTCTAGAGGTGAATTAAATGTGGTTTGAAGTAAAGGAAGTTGGATTTAATTGTCCATCAGAACCCCACTCAATATTCTATTTAATTGAAGATAATTGGGATGATTGGTTTGAATTCAGCACCCTATATGAATTAGTTTTTGTTGATTCCACAGGAAAACAATATTCTTTAGGCGGGGTAAAGATAGGACAATTCGATATGCGAGAAGGACAACGACGCCCTGACATCCCACCATCTTTTGATGTACTGGATAACCGTTTTTTTTCTTTAGGACAAGATGTTAGTTTTTACCAAGGACTTAACAATTTGGGTGAAGACCTTCGATATCAAGTTTTGACTCGGTTACAAGATGTCGCCCTTAATACAGAGCTATTCCAAAAAGCCCGTCACGAAAACGTTACAAACGTTTCATTATTAAGGAATGTTACACGAACATCTGTAACTGGACAATTCCGAAGACTTGCAAATGGAGATGCTACACTAACAAAGTACCAGTTTACATATAGTGCACAACAAAACCAAAAACAATCAACTCCACCTATGAAACTGGATTTTCAAGTGACTCCCGAGTCAAGTCCACCAACTAATGTACATATATTAATTGGTAGAAACGGCGTTGGAAAAACACATTTACTAAATAACATGATTAAATCTTTAATAGATAGTAATGCTCAAGAAACAGAAGTGGGAGCCTTTTCATCTACTTTAACGGAAGAATCCCAAGATTTATTTGCTAGTGTAGTTTCAGTGACTTTTAGTGCATTTGATTCTTCAGAACCATTAGAAGAACGGAAAAACAAAGCAGAAGGCATTCAATACTCTTATATTGGATTAAAAAAGCCTAAAATAGAAAATGAAGATCAAATGCCCAAAAGCTATAAAGATTTAAATACAGAATTCGTTAACAGTGTAAAAGCTTGTATTATGAGTGCAAAGGTTATTAGATGGATACAAGCTGTACAAATGCTAGAAACCGATCCTATTTTTAAAGAAATAGGGGTAGAAAGTCTTGTTCGTTGTAAAGATGAACAAGATTTAGAAAAAACAGCCTCTATACTTTTTGAAAAACTCAGCTCTGGTCACAAAATTGTACTATTAACCATTACCAGATTAGTAGAAAGCGTTGAAGAGCGTACACTAGTGCTACTAGATGAACCAGAAGGACATCTCCACCCACCTTTATTATCTGCTTTCACACGAGCTTTATCCAACTTATTAATAAAGAGGAACGGCGTAGCAATAATAGCAACTCATTCACCAGTAGTCTTACAAGAGGTGCCTAGAAGTTGCGTCTGGAAATTGAGAAGAAATGGTGCTGAAGCTATTGCAGAAAGATTAGAAATTGAATCTTTCGGAGAAAACATAGGAACCCTAACAAAAGAAATATTTGGTCTCGAAGTTACAGATTCTGGTTTCCACAAACTACTTAAAGACGCTGTCATGGAATATATTGATACAGAATCTGTAATAGCACATTTTAATGGTGAGCTCGGAATGGAAGCTCAAGCTATTATCAGAGTTTTATTTGCTACCATGAAAAAGAAAGAAGACTAAAAATATGAGAAAATTAAGTAAACCTACAGAAAAAGCAGACGCGACATATCGCCTTTGTATTAGTAAAGTACGTGATGAAGTTTTAAAAAAGAATCTTGAATCATGTGCAACTGTAATAGTTAAGGCTGCAGATGAATTTGAAAAAAAAGTAATAAATGCACAACTTCACACCATAGTACCTGAAAAAATCATTAATGGGTTGATTTCAAAAGAAGAAATGAATAAGGTTTATACGAGTAGGATGGTTCCTAAAACGTCGCCTGGTCGCCCACTATATGACAAATTACTTAGCGCTCCTCCACATGGTATTTGTCCTCTATGTGGTCAACGAATAGTGACTACTATAGATCACCATTTACCAAAAACTGAATATCCAGCTCTTTCTGTGGTTCCAATAAATTTAGTTCCTTCTTGCAAAGACTGCAACACTATTAAACTCGATGGTATCCCTTCTTCGGGTGAAGAAGAAACTATACATCCCTATTTTGATAATATTGAAGATGACAGATGGTTATATGCTGAAATAACTAGAAATAATCCTATTACACTAATTTTCAAAGTATGTCCGCCAGATCATTGGGATAAACTCCTTTCAAAACGGGTAGAAAATCACTTTGAAACTTTTAAATTAGCTCCTCTATATAGCGCACATGCCGCGGTAGAATTACAAAACATGCGTTATATGTTAACTTCTCTCTTTGAGCAAGCTGGTTCTGAATCAGTATGCTCTACGTTAGAGAGCTTAGCAACAAGTAGAGAAATGCAGCATAAAAACTCTTGGCAATCCGCTATGTATCGAACATTAGCAGATAGTCAATGGTTCCATACTGAAGGGATACAATTCATATAGTTTTTTATAATCAGCCTCAATACATCCTAAATGATAACGAAAACATTGTGTATCGGGTGAGGGAAATGATAAAAAATTCTGAAATATATAATTAAAACCTATACTTATCTCAAACTAAATAAAAGTGTACTACTTATGATTTGTAGCACACTTTTATTCATAAATTAGCCTCTTTTTTAATCGCAATTATTTTTAATTTTCAATGTACTATATTGAAATCTTTCTTCCCAGAAAAATTGTTCAGATAAGTTTAACACCTTTAAAATTTAATTATACCGTTCATCACCTTTTCTATCTAACATTATAATCTCAGGTTCAAATTCATCCCACTCAACAAATTCATACTCTACTTCATTTTTCACAACACAATTCCCTTGAACAGATGCTCCTTCATCATCATATGCATGGAAAGTAATATTCCCTATTCTTTCCGGTTCTAGACCCATTTTCAATCTTATAAGATTTGCAAAGTCCTCATTATGCGTACTAATTAACAATTGTTTCCTTTGTAGAGAAACGATTTGGCTTATAACATCAATGACAGAAAATATATTGATATCATCTAAATTTTGAAAAGAGTCATCTATTCCTAAAAATTTTAATTCAGTCCATTTTTGAGAACGGTTTAACGCTAAAAAGATACACAATGCCAGTACAGTTGACTGTCCAAAACTAAATGCTAGACTTGCACTAAATTGATGTTTTAATTCTTGTTCATCTAGATCATAAATATTCTTTACATCCTCACGATTTTTCGTCATTATAACATAAAGGTTGTTCTCTTGTAGTACAAGCTGAACATATCTATATACTGTATGTGGATTAATTTGCATAAACAGTTGATTTATATAGTCACTATGTTGCGATAAATATTCACATATTAACTCACTATTTACAAGTTTATAAGCTTCTTTTAAAGCTACTAATTCTTTATTTAAAAAGTTCTCATATCTCTTTAAATCCTTTTCTTTTTATTCTACTTCAGCTTTAATACTGTCCCTTTCCTTTTTTAACACTGTTATCTAATCATCTTGTAAAAAACTATGTATTTTAGCAAGTTGGATTCTCAAATCTCTTTCTGTTTCAATCAAAATTGTGATTCTTTTATTTATTTTTTCTTTTATCTTATCTAACTTTTCTATCTCACCTGTAAAAGCTTCATCCTCTTTTTGAAAATCGTTTATTTTTCTTATCCTTCTTTCCCATTTCTCATCTAATTAAATAATTTCTCCCTTTAATTCTAGTTTCTTTTGATTCAAACGTAAGCTTTCTTCTTTTTCCTTAATAATATAATCATCGATTTTTTGTATTTTTTGATTGATTTCTTTTTCTTCTAAATCCAAATATTCCCCCAGTGTCGAGCCGAATTCTTAATTTCTTCCAATACCCTCTTTTGTAACAACATAGCATTTTCCAATTCTAATACAATGCCTTCATTTTCCACTAAGGACTTCAACATACCAAAAGAAAGTTGATACTCAGATAAAAATCCCTCTGTTTGTTTATACACTTTATTTACATTACTTAAATCTTTATTGGCTAAATATAGATTTATTTGTGGAACCTCCGCAATTAATTTTTCCTTATCTAATCTCAAAGCTTCCTCATATTTTTTACTTTCATAAATTTCACTATTTGCCTTTTTCTTTTTAAATTTTATTAATCGAATTTCTTCTTTATATTTACTTTCATTAGTTTTTGATTCAACTAATTTCTTTTCTAATTCAGTTAATTTTTCATTAAAAACATTAATTTTCTCTGTAATAGATAACTTGAATGCTTGATTTGTTTTATGATCAGCACCACAAACCGGACAGATTATTTCATCATTCTTCTCCAATACATGCTCTTGAACTTGACGAACCAACTCTTCCAATGTTGAACTTTTCTTTTCTGACACTTCATTTTCTAGTTCTTTAATCATACTGGAAACAATTCTTAATCTTCCCTCAACCTCGCCTAACTGATCTCCATATTTCGTATCATTGTTAGACTGCATTAAACAATTTTTCCTTATCCCTTCTAAATTATGATCTATTTCTACACATCTTTGAGCTTTTTTGAGAATATCTTTTCCCTTTATCTTCCATTCTTCGCATAGCATGTACTAAAAAGAAGGTACATGCTTAATATGTCAAACCATTATTACAATCGGTCACATAAGTGCTACCGGAAAAAGCGTAAAAAATGCGACTTTGAATGTCATTGTGAGCCTCGCTAACAAACGTATACATCAGGCCCTTTATTCCGTAATGCGGGGATACGGACTTCATTCAAGTTACTTCACATCAAACAGACGAACCTCAAACTGTAACGATAGCGGTATAAAATTACCAAGATACTTGTGATGGTGTTGTATATCCTTCCTATGGATATCTCTGAGAACTAGTTAACGACGGAGGTTTGGACGATGAATTACGCAACGGTGACGACTCCGGGCGATCTTTTACACCGGGCGACCCTGGGTTCACCGTCAAAATAAACATATGGGGCATTAACTTTGCGGGGGTGATTCAGCAAGGAAATACAGCGCTTCATCGGGAATTTGCAAGATATCCAGCTGATCCACATATTCCAAGTGTCCCCCTTTAACCTATAAAAAATAAGAGCTGCCCAATTAAGGACAGCTCTTATTTTACTTCACATACACAAAAGCTTCATTTGCTGTTACATAGTATGTTTCTCCTTTGCTATTATGAACTTTATATTGTGACGATCCATTAACAGTTACTTTCGCTTCAATCGTGAATCCTAATCCTGCATCTACAGAACCAGCAACATCTTTATCCTGCCAAGATGGAGATTCATAGAAACGTAGATTGTCCACTTTAGAAATAACCCTTTTACCAGCTACAGTAGAAGCATCCGTTCCATTGTAACGAATGTATGAGGAATCATAATAAATCCATTGATTACCTCCAAGATCCAACCAGTTTCCTACTTTCCTACCTACTTTATATGTCTCTCCCTTTTGTAGTTTACGAATGACGTTATTCTCAATTGATGGTCCAGAACGAAGGTTTACATTGTATCCCTCAATATATACAACACCATTTGCCTCCACTGTGCTAGGTAAATTATTTGACTGTTGTAGTTTAGCATCAACCGTAACTGAATCACTGTTATAGGCATTTAGCACATCCGCCCGAAATTCAGCCTCAGTTACACCATGACTACGTAGATAATCAAGAGGGTCCTCATGATCTGTCCCACCTAATTTATAAGTAACATCCTTATGTGTCCATAAGCCATTAGAAGGATGAATATTTCGTTCTCGCAAGATTTCTCCGATTAACTCTACATATCGTTCATAAGAACGTTTGAATTTCAATGAATCACTTGTCTCACACAGTTCAACATGAACGAATCTTGCATTTGCTGCTGGACCTGCGCCCCATGCCTGATATTTTGTAGATGCAATTTGAATCTTTTCATTCCAATCAACTGCATAGTGAACAAATGCTGAACACCATGTACGAGACTCATATTTTTGAATATTAATTGCTGGTGCCTCAGGGGTAGCTGTAGAATGTGCCACAACACCTTCATAAGCACCAACACCGTAACGGTAAGGTTGGTTAGGTAACTCAGGAATACGTAGAATTCTATCAGCAAATGCGTTGGTTCCAATTGATACTACTAAAATCATAGCAACAACTATGGATAAAATATGTTTGTATTTCTTTTTCATTTCCTATTAGCATCCTTTTTTATAATTTTTGTATGATCAAATAATCCGCTTGCTGACAATCCGATAATAATTCCTTGAAATATATTCATTTTGATATCTTGGGACAAAAATAAAGCGCCTAGCGTAATGCCAAGCGTCAAATTAAATAACGGAATATATTTTGTTTGCAGTCCAATTGTTTTCACTATTTGTGATAGCCCTATAACAACCCCAATCATTGCCGTAATTTCAATCATTACATACCGCCTCCTTTCATGAAGAAGGCAAGGGCCGCTCCAATAAGTCCACCAATAATAAGGCGTAAGATCCATGTTGTATTAGCACTAATCTTATCTAATTGCTTATTGATATTAATAATGTCTTTTTCATTACCTGTTGTCCGCATTTCTAAACTTCTAATCTCTAATCGTATGTCCTTAATTTCTTGCCTTATTTCCTGAACATCACCTTTCACCTCTTGTAAACCATCCATATTTCCACCTCTTTCCCACTTTTTATTTAATTTAGTAGAGTAGAAAACTGAAACAGATTATATTTTCTTTAGGGGTGGCTTTGCCATCCCTTTTCTGTTTCAGTTTCCCCTCATCAAACCGTA
>NZ_JAKUHE010000024.1:0-50926 GCF_022664315.1 Bacillus cereus group sp. BfR-BA-01309 | reverse complement strand
GACAGGAAAAAGGTGAGATTCCTTTTCGGTAGTTGGCATTTGACTTGGTTCGCCAACAATTTATAGATTTTTATAAGAATTTTAAACCAGGGGACGTTATGAGCTTAGGACAACAACTTAAAAGATTACGAGAGTCAAACGGGTTTTCACAGGAAGATGTTGCTAAAAAAATTGGTGTGACAAGGCAAGCTGTGTATAAGTGGGAACATGATAAAAGCTGTCCGGATATTGATAATTTAATTTTGCTTAGCGAAATGTATAATGTCACATATATGATAAGAAGTGAGAAGCGTAAGTTATATTTCCTAGGAAAGAGTATAACGAATGAAAATTGTCTTATAATGATTTTGAGATGATGATAGTATGTTAAAAAGCTCAAACAAGCATAACCCCGTTCTAAAGTTAGGACGGGGTTGGAAATCTAAGTTTTATGAAGCAAGAATTTCTTTCAAATATTTTTACTTTAGTAAAGACTTCTTATAAAACATTACTTATTTATTACCGAGTTCTTCTGCTAAACCAATTAAAATTCCTTCAGTTCCACGAATGTAGCAAAGTCGATACGAATTCTCGTACTGAACTACTTCACCAACGAGCTGAGCACCATGCTTCTTAGTAAGTCTAGATACCATTTCGTCAATGTCTTCAACGGTGAACATGACGCGCAAATAACCGAGGGCATTTACAGGAGCTGTCCGGTGATCTGCAATAGTAGGTGGTGTGAGAAATCGCGAAAGTTCAATTCGGCTATGGCCATCTGGGGTTACCATCATAGCAATCTCCACGCACTGAGAACCGAGACCAGTTACGCGACCGGCCCATTCACCTTCGACAGTAGCGCGTCCTTCTAGTTTTAATCCAATCTCTTCGAAGAAAGATATTGCGTTATCAAGAGATTCTACAACGATGCTGACATTGTCCATTCTTAGTAATTTGTTGTTTGCCATAGTTTTTATCTCCTTATATGTAGAAATGTATTATTTAATTCTCCCCATAATTATACTAAAGTTCCTTCTAAACCAAAAACACCTTGTCACAGTGTAGGAAAGTGTGACAAGGTGTTTTCAGTATAGTATATAATATCTTATTAACGAACAACACTTCGTAAACCCTCTACTATTGAAATACGCGTGAACTTTCTTTCGTGAATGCTATTATTTTAAGGGTTTGATAATGTAGTTTCTATTCGGTAATATAACTTCGACTTCCCCGCAAAATATTCCCATCCTATTTCTATTAATATAGGTAGGAAATAGATTCATATAATTTGTTTTAAGTTTTACTAGTGGAAATTAGCTCATCTGCACTAAAGGCTCAATTTTCGCCATAAATGATTGATGCAGCGCCTCGACACCTGTTACTAAATGAAGGCGGTCAATAACGACAGACACTTTAATTTCTGATGTACTTACCATTTTAATATGAATATCTTCTTCTTTTAAAGTAGTGAACATATTCGCAGCAACACCTGGATTAGAGACCATACCAGATCCTACAATTGATACTTTTGCTAAATGATTTTCATATTCTACAGATTCATATTGTAACGTTTCTTGATATTGTTCTAATACCTCTAATGTTTCTTTTAAATCATTAGAATGGATTGAGAAGGAGAGGTGAACAGTTCCTTCATTTGTAATACTTTGAATGATGATATCTACATTAATATGTGCCGCTGCTAATGTAGAGAAGACTGTTGAAAGTGAACCGTGTTCCAATCCTTTCATTGTGACGCGTGTAATATTATCTTCAAATGCAATACCTTTAACGATTGATTGTTGTTCCATGTTACATTCTCCTTTTACAATTGTTCCGTTTTCTTGTTCCATACTTGAGCGAACTTCTAAAATGACATTATGATTTTTAGCAAATTCAACAGCACGTGGGTGTAATACACCAGCACCGAGATTTGCTAGCTCTAGCATTTCGTCATAAGAAATTTCATCTAATTTATAAGAGTTTTTTACAACTCGTGGGTCCGTCGAATAAACACCGGTCACATCCGTGTAAATATCGCATTTTTTTGCTTTCAGTGCAGCAGCTAATGCAACAGCAGTTGTATCAGAACCACCGCGTCCAAGCGTTGTAATTTCATGGTTTTCACTAACTCCTTGGAAGCCAGCTACAATAACAATCGTACCTTCAGTAAGATAAGATTGAATTCGATCTGTATGAATGTCAGTAATCCGTGCACTACTATGTACAGATTCTGTCGTAATACCAGCTTGCCATCCTGTTAATGAAATCGCGTTATAACCTTTTGCTTGGAGTGCCATCGTTAATAATGAAATAGTTACTTGTTCTCCTGTAGATAGAAGCATATCCATTTCGCGTTTACTCGGATTTTCTGAAATCGCGTTAGCAAGTGCGACAAGTTCATCTGTGCTCTTTCCCATTGCCGAAACGACAGAGACGATATTATGTCCTCGTTCATATTCTTCAATAATTAAATTTGCTACATGTTGAATACGCTCAACACTTCCGACAGAAGTGCCGCCAAATTTTTGTACAATCGTTTCCATTACGAATTCCTTCTTTCATCCATTTTTAAGAATAGATTAGGACATATATAAATCCCAATATTCCTGTAGTTACCAGAGAAAAACAAAAAACACCATCTCAAATAAGTGAGGATGGTGCTGTTACAGGAAAAGGGAAACAGAAAACGGAGCTAATAAAAAAAACCGCCAAAAAAGGAATATCATAAGAATGATATCTCTTTTTTGTAGATAGCTCTTCATACATACACTTCTGTACATATGACAGTTCTGTTTCTATTCGAAAACAGCCCCAATCGATAAATGCAGAGAAGATTATCGATTTCGGCAATACTTCCTTTCATCTAATTTCGTAGACATCTCTGTGTCTCCATTAGAATAATCATAAGTATCGCAACCTCTATCTCACGTTTTAGGCGAGAGTGTTTGATTTATAAAGTTGTTGGTAACATTTGTTTTATAATAATTTAAATTTTTCGGGGAATCAAGTGTTTTGTATAAATTTTAAAAATTCTTTCTTTTCTTAAAAGAGTTTGTGAAAAATGTAGCAAAATAAATTCATTGCATGTACATTAAACTTATAGTGCATAGGAGGTGGAAGAATGAAGGGGAAAAAGCCTATTTATGTTTCGGCAGAAATGAATACAACAATGGAAAAATTATGGGGATATACGCAGGAACCAGATATACATACAGAATGGGATGCTCGCTTTACTGAAATTTCGTATTTAGAGAAAACGGAAGGAGAACCACAGAAGTTTTTATATAAAACAAAAATCGGATTTGGACTTGAAATAGCTGGTGAAGGGGAATCGATAGGTGAAATAAGAAAAGAAACAGGTGAACGGATTTCTTCTTTAAAATTTTGGACAGACAATCAATTATCACTTATTCAAATAGGGCGTGGTTATTGGAAGTATACACCGTGTAAAGAACACATTCATTTTGAGACACAATATGATTATAATACGAGGTTTGGTCGTATAGGGAATGTAATAGATATCTATATGTTTCGGCCGTTATTGGGCTGGGCGACTGCTTGGAGTTTTGATGCTTTAAAATTATGGTTAGAAAAGGGATTGCATCCTAGATTACTAATTAGAAGAACAATGACATACTGGCTCGTATGTTTTTTATTTGCATTTGTATGGATGTATCAAGGAATAGTGCCGAAACTAGTTTTTACTCATTCAGAAGAAGTAAAAATGCTATCTGTGATGATTGGTTCAACTGAACATAGTATTTTTGTACTTAAAATAATTGGATTACTAGAAATTATTTTTGGTGTCCTATGGCTGTTGCCATTTCCGAAACGAAAAGTATTTGTCGTACATATTTTTATTTTAATAGCCTTAACGATAGCGGCAGGATTTACGAATATCGTAAGCTTTACAGAGCCGTTTAATCCAATTACATTAAATGTTCTACTAATGGGGTTATCAATTGTCGGTTATATAAATAGCACGAATTTGCCAAGTGCAAAAAATTGCAAGAGGAAGAGAAAGGGATAATGTATGGCTAATATGTATGAAAGACTACTAGGGGATTCTTATAAAAAACTTCATCCGAAATTACAGAAACGCTATGAGATTACGGAAGAAAATAGCTTTACTGGAGAAGGAAAAATGGATGAAATTTACGGAGGTTCTATTTTCGTAAAATTAATATTAAAAATTGCATCGAAGTTTAGAATTTTTTTCTCTGAGCGGGGGAAGGAAGTGCCATTTACAATACATAATACCGCTGAGCGAGATGAACATGGAAATGAACTTGTGCGGTGGAATCGTACTTTTTATTTTCATAATAAGAAAAGATACTTTAACGCTATTATGCAGATGGATGAAGAGAATAATGAAATTGTAGATTATTTTGGTGAGCCGCACATACTTGTTTCTACATTGAATTTTCATATTGATGAGGTGGGGGCAATGCATATTTCTTCAAAGAAACAATGGTTTTACATGTTTGGAAGGAAAGTCCCGTTACCTAGGTTTTTATACGGAGAGGCCAACATTGTAGAAAGTTATGATGAAACACTACAATGCTTTCGAATTCATGTACAAGTACGAAATCCGTTAATTGGTTCATTATTTTCATATAAGGGAACATTTGTGGAGAGGAAATAAATAATATGAAAAATATAATAGTTGGACTTGCTTGTTATACTATTTTTCTAATATATGAGTGGTCAAATATAAACCCAGTTGAAGCAATTATATTATTATCTATTTTGTTATTTATACCGATGTCATTTTGCATTATTGATAAGAAAACAAGAAATGGATCGTATGTATTCTTTTATAAATTTGTAGTGCTGTTATATCCAATCGCAGCAATTAGTGCAACGCTAGCTTTCGTAACAAATCACTATTTCTTTGCGTTACTTTGGTTTGTATATACAGGAATTGTTGCGTTATTTGGTGTAAGTAGATTACTAGAAAGCGGATGGAAACCGTTAGAAGAGACGGCTATCGATAGTGCGTTTATGTATTTGTTTTTAGGTGGTTTCTGGTTTTTTGCTGTAGTAGCAAAACTCTCCATTATGCACTTTAGTTCTGACATTGTTTTGCTTACCGCTGCACACTTCCATTATTCGGCATTTCTACTGCCGTTATCAGCTGGTTTAATTGGGAGAAAAAGAGAAAAGAGAAGTAAAGTATATGATGCTATTATGTTTATCATCGTCATTTCACCTATGACAGTTGCAATAGGAATTACGTATTCAAGGGTATTTGAATTTTTTGCAGTGTTCCTATATTTATGCGCTATTTATAGTTATGGGATGTATGTTTGGCGCACGAAATTTAATGCTATCAGTGCAAAGGTTCTTCTGATCATATCTTCTAGTACACTCATGGTAACTATTATGTTTTCACTTATATATTCATATGGGAATTTGAAACATGTAATGACGATTACAATTGCTCAAATGGTTTGGATCCACGGTGTTGTCAATGGAATTGGAGTAGCGTTACCGGCATTTGTCGGTTGGATGATTGAAAAGAGTGCTCCGAATTATGAATATTACGGGAAACCAATGAGCAGGTTAAGAGGAAATGCGACAGTTGGGGAAGCATTTTTACATAACAGAAATTTAATAGATAGTAAGGCATACAACGGTTTAGTTGATAAAATGAATGATTTTCATAGTGAGTTATTTGACGCGGCGAAGATTCCTTTAAGCATTGTTCGCTTTTATGAAAATACAAAAGAGTATGAGTTACAATCACATATTAAATGGAATCGTTGGTTCCACCCGCTTGCATTTTGCTATGAAAAAATGAGTAAACGTGTAGGACAAATACATTTAGGAATGGGAGGCAAGTGGGAAACGATGCATGGCTCTATCGTCGGGATAATAGATGAGACGGATGGAAGAGAGGATGTAAGGGCTTGGCTAAGAAAAAATGAAGCAGGAGAATCTATATTTGTAGCTCTTTACTCAAAGCATACATATATGAACGAGACATATATGAATATTGCATTACCTTTACCATATTCGAATATGACAGGGATTTTGAAATTATGTAATAAGAGTAATGATTTAATCATTACTAGTAAGTTAAGAGAAAATGGTAAGGGAGATGAGGGTATTTATTTACATACTCGTTTCTTTACAATACGTTTACCGTTAGCAGAGACATTTATTATAAAAGAGCGCACGAATCACATATTAGAAGCTAATCATAGAATGTGGATATTTGGAGTTAAGTTTTTAGAAATTGATTATGAAATTAAGAAAATAGAGGAGAAGTAAGAAAAGCTTGGAGAGATTCCAAGCTTTTTTATGTATGTGTAATTGTTATAGCAATTTGTTTATCTAAGTCTCGGTCCCAAACGCGTTGAATTTCAAACGTACCCTTTTCAAAAAATAATGGGAATCTCTCTTTAAACCAATCTTGCATAGGAAGATTTAGTGCTTCATCAATTGGCACCCATAATAATTCGCCCTCAGGAGGGTTCCTAAGAAGTTCACCATCAAATGAGTCTGTCCAATAATTGAATACCATATATCGAACATTTTCTTTCGGATTTACGTATTCATCTAGTCCCTTGAAAATTAAGTTAGAAACGTGAAGGCCGGTTTCCTCTTTCGATTCTCGTATAGCAGCTTGTAAGATGCTTTCTGGGAAATCTACTTTTCCGCCAGGAGCTATGTAGCCAGGAAAACCTCGATGATTGGGACGTTTTATAAGTAAAACGTCATTATTTTGCTGGATCATACACATTGTATAGATGCGGTGCTCGATGTTATGAGGGTTTTGAGGCATAATCATGTATTCTCCTTTATTTTTCTTGATAATTTTACCATAACATAATAGTTTCTTATATAATCAAAAATAGAATAGTACTAATTTTCAGTTATATATATTATAAATCCTATAATCAATTGAAAAGAGGAGAGAGAAATGCAAGGGGAAGTACAAAGAGAAAAAGATTTGGGGTATGTTGGAAAATTATTGTTGCCAGTTAAAGCATCACCACATTTTAAATTTTTGTGGATTGGGCAATTGCTTTCGACTTTAGGCAGTTCTATAACGATGGTTATTTTGCCAGTCGTTGTGTATTCATTAACTGGTTCAACAGTTGTAATGGGAATGACAATGGCAATGTATATGCTTCCTAATGTTCTTGCGTTACCGTTTGCTGGATTAGTAGTAGATCGAATTGATCGGGTGAAATTAATGTTATTTACAGATATAATCCGTTGCACATTAATGCTATTACTTGCAATGCTTATATTTATGGATGTTTTAACAATTCCACTTCTATATGTACTCGTAGCATTATATGGGCTTATGGAAGGGATATTTCAGCCAGCATATGCGGCTGTAAGAGCGAAAGTATTTGTACCGGAAATTCGAAATGCAGCTAATGCATTAACGCAAATGAGTAATCAAGGTATACGACTAATAGGACCGGCTCTTGGAGGATTAGTCGTTTCAGTTGCATCTGCTGGAATAGGATTTGGACTGGATGCAGTAACATATTTGCTATCATTTTTTTGTTTATTATTTTTAAGAGAAATAAAGTTTAAAAAAGTAAAACCCATCGAAAAGAGGAAGATTGATTACAAACAAGAGTTTATGGAGGGTGTTTTCGTTTTAAAAAGTCATCCGTGGTTGTGGGTTACAATTTTAGTTTTTTCTTTTGTAAACATTTGTTATGCCGGCATTATCGTCGTATTAATTCCATGGTTATTTAATGTTCATCATCATTTTGAAGCATACGTGTATGGATTAGGAATGGCATCTTCTGGTGTTGGAGCTGTAATTGCCGCGCTAATATTTGGCGGGAGGGAACGGTGGCATAAGCGGGGATTACTTGCCTATGGTGGTGTACTAATAAGTGGTTGTGCGCTTTTAATAATGCCGTTTATTACTTGGGCACCTGCATTAATTGGATTAATGGCAATTGAAGGGTTCGGTATGATGATATTTGGACTCATTTGGGAAACAAGTTTACAAGAACTCGTACCAGAAGAAGCATTTGGAAGAGTGGCAAGCCTTGATATGCTAGGTTCATTTGCTTTATTGCCACTAGGTTATGTGGTTGTAGGATGGTTAGCTACTGTCATAGGTGGCGAGATAACGATTATAACACTAGCTATATTAGTACTTGTAACAATTGGAATAGCGTTATGTGTACCAAGTATTCGAAGATTTGATTGATGATATAAGGGAAGGGGAACGACTTATATGATTATAGAAAACTTGAACGACATAGTAGCAAAGGAATTGGACAGCGAATACACTTTGCAGGAAAAGATCTTTGAAGCAAAAAATTTCACAGTCTATATCGTTACCCGTAGAGAAAATACGCTAACATATAATCAACTAGTATTATTAAAACATCTTTGTAACGAAAAGCCTTCTGTACATATTTGGCGTAAGAAAATTAGCACCGAAGCAACAGAACTGGAAATCACAAAAGAGGTAACAGAAGCGATTCAATATGGTTTTGTAAATGAAGAGTAAGCCATAATCAAATTAGGGCTTACTCTTCATGGAATACAAATGTTTGTTTCATTTGTTCCCCCTCATTTACCGGATGGCCGTTGTAAGAGAAATTATTTTCTTCCCAAGTGATGACGACTTTGAAATTATGGCTGTGAAAGTCTAAAGGGAATACGATGTAGTCAAAGCTTGTCTGACTTTTTGAAACGTTGTTATGTAATGTAGTAGGATTAAAAGCAACTTTAGAGGTAGGAGTGTTATCAACTATTTCTACAGCTATGTTTGACACATCATTACCGATGTTTTTTACGAGTAAACGATATGTATCATACACACCTTGTTTTGGCTGCACTGCTTGCTTGTTTGCGTTATGGGATTTATCAATTTTGATATACCACTGTTTTGACTTTGATTCAATTGGTAGTGATTGGAATGTGTATGCACTAGCTTGTATTGGCAATGCTAAACAGATTAGTGCAAAGAGAGAAAATATTTTTCTTTTCATTTTTAGAGAGCCACCATTCTGTAACGGATTTATTTATTATTATCTTCTCTTTATGTGAGTATATACCATATAATGTAAGGTGATATTTGTGACAATCATGAATATAATTTATATTTTAAATGCAAAAATTGCTTTTAACATTCAGTTAAACACATCTTATATGGTAGGTGCGGGGGGAATACCGTTATATTAACGGCTGTATTCTTTATGAAAGCTGTGAAAAATAAAAATGAGAATATTGAAGTAGATGTGCAATTAGAGAAGGAAGCTGTGTAGAGATTTTTCTACACAGTTTTTTCTAATGTGAAAAAATTTCCAAAAATATGTTAAAATAACATTGTCATACAACAAGGGGGATTTGTTTTATGGAAAATGGACATCTTGCTAAAGTAGATGTAACGAAAAGAATTGAATCGAAATCTAAGTACAATAAGAAACTTGAAAAATATCAAAGGCGCTTATTAGCATTGCAGCAAATAGTAAAAGAAGAAAAAATCGCAGTGATGCTCGTTATGGAAGGCTGGGATGCGGCTGGAAAAGGTGGAGCGATTAAGCGAGTGACAGAACACCTTGATCCACGTGGGTTCCAAGTAAATCCAATTGGAGCACCAGCACCTCATGAAAAACGGTACCATTACTTGCAACGTTTCTGGCGAAAACTTCCTCAGTACGGACAAATTACTATTTTTGATCGCTCATGGTACGGCCGTGTGTTAGTTGAGCGTGTTGAAGGTTTTGCTACAAAGGAAGAGTGGACGAGAGCGTATGATGAGATTAATGATTTTGAAAAACTATTAACAGATGATCATTATATAGTCGGAAAGTTTTTCTATCATATTAGTAAAGACGAACAATTAAAGAGGTTTAAAGATAGAGAGAACAATCCTTTGAAAAGATGGAAAATTACAGACGAAGATTGGCGCAACCGTGAAAAATGGGATGAATATGTTGAAGCGATGGAAGACATGTTTGAAAAAACAAATAAGCCAAATGCGAAATGGCAAATTATCGCGAGTAACGATAAATTATACGCTCGATTGAAAACGTTGAAAGTGATTATTTCATTAATTGAGGATTACCTCTTAGAACATAATATAGAATTACCTTCGTATTATCATGAAATAAAAGAGGGAAAGACAGAGGTTTTTGCAGCTAATGAAGATGCAGTTGTAAAATAGTACAGAGTTTACATATGAAATATAAAGTAGAGTTACCCTGTAATTTTGAACAATAAAATTACAGGGTATTTTTTTATTTAGAAACATTTTACAATTAACGGAATAAGGTATATAATCAATAATTATATTAACATTGTTAATATAATTATTGATTATATACAATGTGGGGGTCTTATTTTGAAGGGAAGAGATGTTGTTTTAGGTTTATTGATGGAAAAAGAATTGTCTGGTTATGATATTAAAATTGTGTTCGAAGACGTATTTACTCATTTTTTTGATGGGAGTTTTGGAATGATTTATCCAACGTTACGACAGTTGGAAAAAGAGGGGAAAATAAAAAAAGAGGTTATTATGCAAGAAGGAAAACCGAATAAAAAAATGTACTTTATTACAGATGAAGGACGTGAAGAATTTTATCAATACATGCAAACAGATGTAGAGAAAGATGTTTTACGTTCAGATTTTTTAATGAGGATGTATTTCGGTAATTATAGCGATGACAAGGCGATAAAAAAATGGATTGAGGACGAGATTGAAAGGAAAGAGGTATACATTGCGGATCTTCGTTTGAAATATGAAAAGTGGAGAGAAGGTATTACTTTTGTTGAGGAAATTTCACTCGATGTAGGTATCGCATCGTATAGTGCTCAAGTAGAGATGTTGAAAAGAAAACTAGAGCAACTAGAAGCAAAAGAACACAATAAAATGGAAGAATGAAAAATCCGTTCATAATAAATAAAGGGGTAGATGAACATGGAGCAATCAAAGGGTATTAAGGTTGTCTTTTTAATGTGTCTAGGTATATTTCTTTGTATGATTGATACGACAATTATGAATATAGCTTTACCCGCGATACAAACGAGTGTAAATACGTCATTAGAAAAGATGTCTTGGGTATTAAATGTATATACGATGACGATTGCGGTACTCGCCATTCCGTTAGGGCGGATAGCTGATATTTTTGGGAAAGCAAAGATGTATATTCTTGGTTTGATAATTTTTGGCGGTGGATCCGTACTTTGTGCTTTTGCTAATACGGGCGATTTCCTTATCTTTTCTCGCTTTATACAAAGTGTAGGTGCAGCGATTTTATTTCCGACAAGTATGGTAATTGGTGTATCAGCAATGCCATTAGCTAAGAGGCATGTTGCACTTGCAATTTTAGGAGTATCACAAGGATTATCAGCCGCGATGGGACCAGTAATAGGTGGAATTATTACACAAAATTTCGGTTGGAGATGGGTGTTCTTCGTTAATATTCCAATTTGTATTCTTGGAGTCATTTTATGCTGCATTATGTTACAAATAAAAAATGAAGAACGTATTATTTCAAAAATAGATTGGGTAGGACTACTATTAAGTAGCGCAGCAATTTTTTCTTTTACTCTCATATTAGTAAAAGGCAATGCATGGGGATGGCAAAGTAATATAGCTTTGTCTTGTTATGCAATTAGCACTATTTCTCTTATTCTATTTGTTCTAGTGGAACGAAAGATTCATAATCCAATGGTAAATTTAAATTTATTTAAAGATCGTATATTTGTTGGAGCATCTATCGTTGTAATATTAAGTAATTTGTTTTTAATTGGAGTAACTGTATTACTTCCAACGTTCTTAACGAAAATACAAGGCCGAACGGAAATCGAGGCAGCTTTTTTAGTGACACCTATTTCAGCAATGATATTTTTTGTTTCACCAGTTGCAGCAACATTAATTAAAAAGCTTGGCAAAGTAACTATTATTTTGTCAGGCTTTCTTATTATGGGTGTATCTTATTATTGGTTGCAAATGATTGATGTTAATTCAACAAATATAGAAATAATTATTCCATGTATGATATTAGGTGTTGGGTATGGTTTAGTAGTAGGTCCAATTACAGTTTTAAGTGCTTCTTCGTTTGAAGGGGAATTATTAACTGCTTCTCAAAGTGTTGTCTCGATGTTACGACAAGTTGGAATTGTATTAGCAGTTGCAATATTTGTATCTAACTTAACGTACAACATAACTGTAAATAAAGAGAATGTATATCGTTATGCAGAAGAAAAAGTGCGTAATATTCATGTGAATAGTGCCCAGCAAGCTGAGATATTGCAAATAACAAAAGAAAAAATAGAGAACCAAAGTATAGAAACAAATGCAGAAAAACATCAAAATGAAACATTTGTAGAGTTAAATAAAGAGAAAAAAGATGAATTAATCCGCCAAAAAGTAAATGAAGTATTAAATGATGTTCCGGTAGAATATAGAGATATAAAAAGAGAAGAAGTTATGAATCAAGTGACAAAGGAAGTTGAAAAACAAGAGGAAAGTATAAAAAAAGAAGTACTTGTATTTTCGAAGGATGTAAATCACTATACTCGAAATCAAATGGCTATGAGTTTTACAGATTTATATAAAGCAAGTGTGCCGATTATATTCATGTGTGCTTTAGTAAGTTTGTTATTTTTGGAAGGAAAGGCTTGGAGTAAAAGGAGAAGGGGAAGAGCGGTTGGGGGACTGTAAGGGAAATAAGTTAAAGATCAGTTATATTCAAATGATGGAACGCTAGTTATGAAAAAAATAGTATAGTTATTTTGGGAACTCTTCGGTAATGGTTGAAACATAAGCCGTAGGGTTCTTTACATGTATAAATAAATGTTCGTATTTTAAATTTGGGGATTTTGTTGTTCTATAGTACATTAACAAGAGGTATTAGTTTTATAGAAAGGGTGAGAAAATGATAGATACAGCAGATGCTTCAATAAGTAATCATATATATACAGAAGAAGAGCAACAAAAATTATACAAAAGAACATTAATAATCGTAAGTATTTCACAAATGTTCGGCGGAGCAGGGTTAGCTGCTGGCATTACAGTAGGTGCACTTCTTGCGCAACAAATGCTTGGGACCGATGCATTTGCAGGATTACCGGCGGCTATGTTTACAATGGGATCTGCGGTAGCGGCTTTCTTTGTTGGCAAGTTATCACAAAAACATGGCCGCCGCATAGGGCTTGCAGGAGGTTTTATAGTAGGTGGACTAGGGGCTATTGGAGTTGTGGTGGCAGCTTTAACAAATAGTATTATTCTTTTACTAGTTTCTTTACTTATATATGGCGCGGGCACAGCTACGAATTTACAAGCGCGTTATGCTGGAACAGATTTAGCGAATAAGAAGCAAAGAGCAACTGCTATTAGTATTACGATGGTAATGACGACTTTTGGTGCAGTCGCAGGTCCAAATTTAGTAGGTGTAATGGGAAGGTTTGCTCATTCAATTGGAATTCCTGAACTTGCTGGTCCGTTTATATTATCTGCAGCTGCATTTATACTGGCGGGTATTGTCCTATTTGTTATGCTTCGTCCAGATCCGTTACTTATTGCAAATATGATAGAAACATATAAACAAGAACATACATATAAAGGGCAAGCAGTAACAGAAGAAGCGACAGAAAACAAACGAGGTATTACTGTTGGGGCAATTGTAATGATACTTACGCAAATCGTGATGGTTGCGATTATGACGATGACTCCAGTTCATATGGGGCATCACGGTCATGGATTAAGTGCAGTAGGGCTTGTGATTGGTTTTCATGTAGGTGCCATGTACCTTCCATCTCTCGTTACGGGAATGTTAATTGATAAAATTGGAAGAACTACGATGAGTATAGCTGGTGGAGTAATTTTACTAGCGGCAGGTGTCATAGCTGCAATCGCGCCGAGTGATTCTTTAATACTATTAATTGTTGCTTTATCTTTACTTGGATTAGGGTGGAACCTCGGTTTAATAAGTGGTACGGCTCAAATTGTTGATGCAACTATACCTTCCACACGTGCAAAAACACAAGGGAAAATAGATGTGTTCATTGCGCTAGCTGGAGCTTCTGGCGGTGCGATGTCAGGTATGGTAGTAGCGAATTCAAGTTATGCGGCATTGTCATTAGCTGGAGGAGTTTTAGCTTTCATGCTGATTCCTGTTGTGATATGGGCTCGGACAGGTAAAGTGAAACTTTAATTAGTGGGGGGGGTCTTACTGCCCATTAAAGCGGGATAAATAAAATTAAGATAAAAAAAGCTGCGTTCAAAGGGAAGTAACCAATCTTTGAATGCAGCTTTTTTGTAGTTAGTTGTATAAAAAAATGTTAGTTTAAATCCCACTCTATAATAAGGCCTAAATGCGTAAGACCACCGCCAAATCCGTATAGTAAAAGTGTGTCTCCGTTATTTAATTTTCGTTCTTTTCTAGCTAGATCTAGAGCGAGTGGAATAGAGACGGAAGATGTATTCCCCATATATTCCACACTCGTTAATGTTTTTTGCATTGAAATTTGAGATTTTTCGCAAATAGATTCGATCATTCTTAAGTTAGCACTATGAGGAATAAACCAGTCTAGATCATCTATTTGCATATTAGCGGTATGTAATAGTTTTTTTATACCTGCTGGCACCGTACGTGTTGCCCATTTATATACTTCTCGCCCATTTTGCACGATTTTTTCATTTGTTTGCAGTTGTGTGCCATTCATAGTAGTAGATAAGTTTGTTCGGTATAGATGAATACCACCGTGCCCATTTGTTCCCATATGAGCAGCAATAAAGCTCGGTTTGTTTTCATCCCTTTCTAATAAAATAGCGCCAGCACCATCACCGAATAAAATACAAGTCGTTCTATCGGTGTAATCAGTAACTTTAGATAATGTCTCAGTTGCTACGACAAGTACTTTTTTATGTGATCCAGAAGTAATCAAGCTATTCCCAACGTGCAAGCCATATGTGAAACCAGCGCAAGTTGCATTTAAATCAAAAGCTATTGTATGGGGTATGTTGAAGTGTTGTTGTATTTGACACGCGACACTAGGAAAAACATAGTCAGCGGTTGTTGTAGCGACGATGATACAATCTATATCTTCTAAGTTCTTTTTAAAAGTTGTACATAAATTTTCAATTGCTTGAATGGCTAAGTGTGAGGAGTATTCGTCTTCGCAAGTAATTCTTCTTTCCTTCATTCCTGTTCTTTGTACAATCCATTCATCGTTCGTATCAATCATTTTCTCTAAATCGTTATTAGATAATATTTGATTTGGAACATAAGTACCAATTGCAGTAATACGAGATTTAGAATGCATAGGAACATCTCCTAACTTATTTTATAACCTGATACTAATATTAGGTTATAAAAATGTCAATAAAGACTTTTATTATATTGAAGTGATAATGCTTAACTTATTATGAAGGAATTTGGTGAGTGGTGTAAAAATAATATACGATAAGTTTTAAAAATTGATAATGAAGAGAGTTGAGCTCCTTGAAAAGGATTTTGTATATATTTCCTGTTCTCATTATTTGTAGCTTTATTCTCATTATTTTTCCAGAGAAATCTTATGCTTGTGATTGTATGAACGTATCAGCAGAAGATGCATTTCAAAAAAACGATGTAGTATTTGAGGGGAAGGTAATTGAGGTTGGAAGGAAAGAAGGGATTGGGATTGAAGTATTATTTGAAGTGAAGGGAATTTGGAAAGGGACAACGTCTTCGCAAATTATTGTGTATACAAATGGTGGGGATTGTGTGTTTCACTTTGTAGAGGGAGGAGAGTACTTAGTATATTCTTCTCAAAGAGGATCAGAAAAACAATTATACACACATAGTTGCAGTGGAACGAAGAGATTAGATGAGGCAGGGGCGGACAAAGTGGCTTTAAGTCAAATTGCAAAAGAATCTGTTCCGACGAAGAAAGTCGATTTAAAAGATGACATGTTGAACGGTTTCAGTTGGTGGCAAGTTGTTACTCTTTCTGTAGGTCTGTTACTAATAGTAGTTCTTGTGATTTTTATTGTAAGAAGAACGCGCAAAAAATGACGATTAAAGTAAATATATAAGGATTTTCTTTCTGTTTCTATAGGTGGTTTCATCTTGTGAAAGCGAATTACTTATGCTACACTTTATGTAACTTAAAATGAACGGAGGGGCTTCCTTTGATCTTAATCAGATTACGTCTCAATACTTTGTGCCGATAATTGAATAGCGCTCAAAGGCTCTGTCTGTGTACAGAGTGAACGGGATTGGTCTGCCTATTTTAAAGGAACCCTTTATTAAGCTTATATGTGAAAAAGAGGGAGGGACGAATACGCCCTCTTTTTGTTTTGCCTTTATAAATAGAATGGGATTGTATAGGTGAACACTTATTGTGGATACGTATATGATCTTGGGACTTATTGACTATGAGATAGGATGAAAGTATAGCTTTCTCCTGTTTCTTTGGTGAACCCTTATCCGTTTACGAAAACACAGGCAGTGACCTGTGTTTTTTATTTTACGTAATCGAAATGGAGGAATAAATATATGGAAGAATTATTACAAAGAGCAGTTTTAGTTGGAGTAAATTTAGGTAATGAAGATGACTTTGCGTATTCGATGGAAGAGTTAACAAATCTTGCAGAAGCTTGTGATGTAGAGGTAATCGGGCAAGTGACGCAAAATTTACAACGAGTAAATCCGTCCCATTATATCGGAAAAGGAAAGATTGAAGAAGTAGCAGCCTATGTAAATGAAGTAGATGCGAATATGGTAATCTTTAATGATGAATTATCTCCTTCTCAAATTCGAAATTTAGAAGCGGATTTAGATTGCAAAGTAATTGACCGTACCATATTAATTTTAGATATTTTTGCGCAACGTGCGAAAACGAAAGAAGCGCAGTTGCAAGTTGAGGTAGCGCATCTTCAGTATATGATGCCTCGTTTAATCGGGCTTCGTGAATCATTAGGAAGACAGAGCGGCGGAGTTGGTACGAAAAATAAAGGTGTCGGTGAGAAGAAATTAGAGTTAGATCGTCGTAAAATTGAAGAACAGATTTCAGTTTTAAATAAAGACCTAGAAGCACTTGTTGCCCAGCGTCAAACGCAGCGAAAGCAGCGTAAGAAAAATGAAGTTCCTGTTGTAGCTTTAGTAGGTTATACGAACGCAGGAAAATCAACGACGATGAATGCGATGCTTGAAATTTATAATGGTACAGAAGAAAAACAAGTATTTGAAAAAGATATGTTATTCGCGACGTTAGAAACATCTGTACGAAATATTGATTTGCCAGATAACAAATCATTTTTATTAACAGATACAGTTGGATTTGTAAGCAAATTACCGCATCACCTTGTGAAAGCGTTCCGTTCAACGTTAGAAGAAGTAGCGGAAGCGGACTTACTTATTCACGTTGTAGATTACGCAAATCCAAATTATGAACAGTTAATTGATATTACAAATGAAACGTTAAAGAAAATTGGAGTAGAAAATATTCCAACCATTTATGCTTATAACAAATCAGATATGGTAGATGTTGAAATTCCGAAAGTACAAGAAGAACGCGTTTATTTATCGGCAAAGAAACATATTGGAATAGAAGAGCTTGTCGAAATGATTCGCTCACACATTTATAAAGAGTATACGAAGTGTGAAATGTTAATTCCATATGACCAAGGGCAGGTAGTTTCCTATTTCAATAATCATGCGCACGTTTTATCTACGAGTTATGAAAACGAAGGTACGAAACTAGAAGTAGAATGTAAGACGAGTGATTACGAAAAGTATAAGCGTTTTGCGATTTAATAAAAAAGGCGATCCTAATATATGTTAGGATCGCCTTTTTCTTATTCTGTAATAGAAGCCCATTTATAAGAATAAATTCCTGCAAATGGACGAATAACAACACCTTTGACTGTTGGACGTTCTAAATATACAAGTCCTGATTGGAAGATTGGAGCGATAGCTGCATCATCTTCCAGTAATATTTTCTCAGCATCTTGGAACGCTTTCCAACGTGCTGGTAAATCAGTTGCTAAAGTAGAGCTAGTTCTCTCAATTAATTCGTCGTATTTTTTGTTTGAATAACTCATCTTATTAAACGGTCCGTCAGTGACAAACATATTTAAGAATGTTGTAGGATCAGGATAATCCGGTCCCCATGTAGAAAGTGAGATGTCATAGTCACCATTTCCTTCACGGTCTAAAAATGCTTTTACTGGAAGGGGCTGTAATGTGATTTTTAATCCTGGTAAGTTTTTCTCCAGTTCACCTTTTAAAAACTCACTAATTTTCTTATCGTTAGATTCATCAGTTGTTATGATTGAGAGAGAAGCATTTTGTAAATTTGTTTCTTTTTTCGCAGTTTCCCATAGTGTTTTAGCTTCTTTCACATTTGTTTCTACTTTTACATTACTTGTACTGCGAAAATCTTTATTATCAGGTCCTTTTACAAATCCTTTCGGAACGAATGCATTCGCAGGTATAGAACCATTATTTAAAATTGTTGTTGCGATTCCTTGTTTATCAAAAGCAAGCGAAATAGCTTTTCGAGCGTTTTTGTTTGCTAATAAAGGATTCTTTTGGCTAAATCGGAAAAATGTCATAGAAGGACGTTCCATTTTCTTTAAGCTCGGATCTTTTTGATATTTATCAACAAACTCTGAATTAATCGTAATTCGGTCTACTTGTTTGCTTTCAAATAAATTAACGGCTGTGGAAGTATCTTTTACGATATTTACATTAATTTCATTTAACTTCACATTTTTATTATCCCAGTAGTTCGGATTTTTTGTCATTTTATAACTTGTATCATGTTTCCATTCACTTAATTGGAACGGCCCGTTATAAACCACATTTGCAGCTTCAAGTCCGTAATTTTTTCCTTGCGCTTCTACAACTTTTTGGTTTTGAGGATAAAATGTCGCAAATCCCATTAAACCTAAAAAGTATGGAACAGGGTGTTCTAACTGTACTTCTAACGTTTTATCGTCAATTGCTTTTACACCAAATGAGTCAATTGGTAATTCTTTTTTATTTATTTTTTCAGCGTTTTTAATATCGAACATAATATGTGCGTATTCAGAAGCAGTTTCTGGATTTACGGCCCGTTTCCATGCATATTCAAAATCATGGGCAGTCACTGGATCACCATTTGACCATTTTGAATCGTGCAATGTAAACGTATATGTTTTTCCGTCTTCGCTCAGTTTGTGTGATTCAGCTGCTGCAGGAACGGGTTTATTGTCAGGACCAGGCATATATAATCCTTCCATTACGTTGTTTAATGCAGCGTAAGAAAACCCATCGGTTGCGATAGACGAATCAAGTGTAGAAATTTCCCCAGCTTCTACAATATTTAATACTTGTTTTGAAGATTCTTTTTTCTTTTCCCCGGTAGTTGTTGCCTCTTGTTTTTGACCACATGCTGTTAAAAACATAGATAATGTGATTGAGAGTGCAACGATTCCTTTAGTTTTTTTCTTCATAGTTGTCATCCCTTCCTTCATCTCTGTCCTAGTATAAAAGAAAATATAGAAAATTTCTATAAATAAATCCGATAAAACGTATAGAAAAAATATATTATGTGAGAAGTGATATTTCTGGAAAAAGAAATGAAACCAGTATAGAATAGAAATGTTTCAAAAGTCAGAATTTATTACACCTACTGTAATAAATATATATTTTGTACAGGAAGGAGAGATTCATATATGCAGGCAGTTTCGAAAAAAAATACAATGGAAACACCGACGATATATCGAATACTATTTGCGATTAGTTTCGGTCATTTTTTAAATGACTCGATGCAAGCAGTTGTGCCGGCGTTGTTTCCTATTTTGGAAAAAACGATGAATTTATCCTATATGCAAGTAGGGTGGATTGCGTTTGCGTTAAATATGACGTCATCGATTATGCAGCCGGTTTTTGGTATGTATTCTGATAAGAAGCCGTCACCATTTTTATTACCGGTCGGTATGTTTTCGAGTATGCTTGGGATGATTGGACTTGCATTTGCACCGAACTTTATTATTGTTATTATTTCTGTTTTATTTATCGGATTAGGTTCCGCAGTCTTTCATCCAGAAGGGGCTCGAGTTGCTTATATGGCAGCCGGTGCAAAACGAGGTTTAGCGCAAGCGATTTATCAAGTAGGAGGAAATACAGGGAATTCCCTAGCGCCTATTTTTACAGCGTTAATTTTCGTGCCACTCGGCCAAATTGGCTCTTTAGGTTTTACCGCATTTGCAGCGGTAGGAATTGTATTATTAATATTCGTATCAAATTGGTATAGGAATGAATTAGCTACTGGTGCTGTAAGAAGAAAGAAGAGGGCTGCGCTTGAGGCTGAAAATGCCATAGTAAGTACACATATTAAATTTGTTATTATACTTCTTGTTTTTCTTACTTTTGTACGTTCTTGGTACGGTGCTGGTATCGGGAATTTTTATCAATTTTACTTAATTGAACATTACGGTTTATCTATAAAAAATGCCCAGTATTTCGTATTCGCATTTATGATTGCCGGTGTATTAGGAACTTTCTTTGGTGGACCGTTAGCAGATCGATTTGGAAAGAAAACAATTATTGTATTTTCAATGCTAGGTTCGGCACCACTTGCACTTTTATTACCTCACGTTTCGCTCGTATGGGTCGTACCGCTATTCTTATGTATTGGTTTTATTAGTTCAAGTAGTTTTAGTGTAATTGTTGTTTATGCGCAAGAGCTTGTTCCTGGAAAAGTAGGAATGGTATCTGGATTAATTGTAGGGCTTGCGTTTGGACTCGGCGCTTTAGGTTCTGTAGTCCTTGGGAAATTGGCTGACATATATAGTTTACAATTTATTATGCTACTATGTAGTTGTCTACCATTAATTGGTCTTACTTCTTGGTTATTACCAAGTGATAAGAAAACGATAGAATAGGGGATGCACTATGAAATTATGTGAAAATGTTACAGAATTAATAGGAGATACACCTGTCGTCCGATTATCTAAATTTATTCCAGAAGATGCAGCAGATGTGTATGTGAAACTAGAAATGTTTAATCCGTCACGCAGTGTGAAAGACCGTGCTGCCTATAATTTATTGCACGTTGCAGAAGAGAATGGTCTTATCAAACCAGGTGATACAATTATTGAGCCAACAAGTGGTAATACAGGAATCGGTTTAGCGATGAATGCAGCTGCTAAAGGATATAAAGCGATTTTAATTATGCCAGATAATATGTCAAAAGAGCGTATAAATTTATTGAAAGCATACGGCGCAGAAGTAGTTTTAACACCAGCAGAACAAAGAATGCCAGGAGCAATTGCGAAGGCATTAGAACTGCAAAAGCAAATCCCAAATAGTTTTATTCCGCAACAATTTGAAAATCCAGCAAACCCAAATATTCATCGTTATACGACTGCACTTGAAATCTATGAACAAATGGATGGTAAGCTGGATGCATTTGTAGCAACAGCTGGAACTGGTGGGACGATTACAGGGACTGGGGAAACGTTAAAAGAGAAACTACCAAACTTATATATTGCAGTAGTAGAACCGAAAGGATCTCCCGTTTTATCAGGTGGTGTTCCAGGTCCTCATAAACTAGTAGGAACAAGTCCAGGGTTTATCCCGAAAAACTTAAATACAGAAGTGTATAACGAAATTATTCAAATCGCAGACGAAGAGGCTTTAACGACAATGAGAAAATTAGCTAGACAAGAAGGATTATTAGTTGGGCCATCGTCTGGAGCATCTGTTTACGCAGCAATTATGATAGCGAAACGATTAGGCGTTGGTAAAAGAGTTTTATGTATTGCACCTGATACAGGTGAGCGTTATTTGAGTATGGGATTATTTGAATAAAAATGATAGAAACCCCTTAATGGTGAAATAGCGCTATTAAGGGGTTTGTTATAGGTTATTAAGAGAGGAGAAACACAATGAAACTATTAAAACCGACAAATGAATATAGCGAACTAATTATGGAGTATCGAGAGGCATTTTTACATGCGGATGAACAACCACATGGCAGTAGTTCTTTACAAAATTTTGCTGCACTTGATGAATGGTTTGAAAAAGTGAGTAAACAGGAACTGGGAGAAAACTTACAAGATAATCGAGTACCTTCTAGTCAATTTTTAAGTGTTGAACAAGGAGAACTTATAGGCTTTGTGAATATTAGAAAACGATTAAACCAAGAATTATTACGGGAAAGTGGTCATATTGGATATAGTGTTCATCCGAATAAACGTCGCCAAGGTTACGCGACAAAACAATTGAAACTCGCATTATATGAAGCACAAAAGTTAGGATTGCAGAAAGTGTTAATAACTTGCGATAAAGCTAATATTGCTTCGGTTAAAACGATTCAAAAGGTTGGCGGTGTTTTAGAAAATGAAGTAGTTTCTTCTCATACTGGGGAAATTGTTCAGCGTTATTGGGTAAAAATATGATTTAGTGGGAATTTGAAAAGGGAATGTAATGCGCAATATCGAAATAGATAAATGAAAAAGTAAGGGTGTACTGCATTTATAGGGGGAAATGAAGTGGGATTAAAAGAGAAAGCGATAGAAATGTCGGAGGTTTATAGGAAGAATCCGAAAGTGGAGGCTGTTATTTTAGCGGGTTCAGTAGCTAGAAAGTTAGAAGATGAACATTCAGATATAGAATTACATATATTATGGTCAACGCCACCAGAGGATGAGGATCGTAAAGGGCCTATTAATCATATTGGTGGAGTGATTTTGTCATATCATCCTTACGAGGAAGAAGAATGGTCGGAAACATATTTGACAAAAGAGGGAATTAAATTAGAGATTAGTAACTTTTTAACAGAAACAGTAGAGAAAGTTATTTCGGATGTGGTGGATCAATATGATATAAGTTATGAAAAACAATGTATCATATCATCCGTTCATGACGGTGTTAGTTTGTATGGAGAAGAGAAAGTGAATGAATTAAAAGATAGGGTGGTAGCATATCCAGAAGACCTTGCGGAACGGATGATTTCAGAAAATCTTTGGTTAAGCAATCGCTGGCATAATCGAGAGGCACTTTTAAAACGAAAAGACTGGCTTATGTTATATGATGTTATTTGTGAAGTACAAAGGAATATATTTGGGGTCTTATTTGGTTTAAACCGAATGTATGTGCATCACCCTGCATTTAAATGGATGCCGAATAATGTGGAACGAATGAGTATTAAGCCTGAAAACTTATATGAGCGTATGGCGAATACGTTAATAGGGAAACCGGAGTATAGTGTACAGGAGTTAGAGGTGTTAATCGAAGAGCTATTACATTTAGTAGAACAACATGCGCCAGAATTACATATTGCGGAACAACAAAAACATATTCAATATGCGAAGTAAAAAATAAGGGATGTAACAATGAGTTACATCCCTTATTTTTATTTGACTAATTTACCTAGTACGGGTAATCGCTGAATCCTATCACCGAGAATATGTGAAGCGAGTCCGCTTGTTAATACGAATAAAAGGTAAACAATCCCTCCTGCAGCGCCACATATAACAACAATGAGAAGTGATTCGATATAAGATTGTCCAGGAATTAACCATTTTAAAATTGCTTTTAATGCAATTACAACAGCAGACATTGCTGCGGAGTAAATTATGATAAGGAGTACTGTTTTTGCTGTTTCGCCAATTTTAAATTTCGCAAACTTAATGATGCAGTACAACATAATAACATTGGAAACGAGGTATCCAAGAATTGTTCCAAGTACAGCACCGTGTCCGCCAAATAAATGTAAGAGCGGTGTATTTACTAAAACTTTAACGAGAATACCGGCTGAGAAAGCAATCATCGTTTTTCTTTGATAATCGATTCCTTGTAAAATAGCTGCTGAAACTGTGAAAATCGCACTTAATATAGCAGAAGGTGCAAATGAAATTAAATATTGTGATCCACCAAGTGCAATTTCAGGATTTACATAAACCATACGAAATGCATCATAAGCGATACTAGCAAGACCGAATGCAGCTGGGATAGTGAAGAATAACAAGACTTGAAATATCTTTGCAATTTGTTCTTGTAATTCTTCTAGTTTCCCGCTTGTATAAGATTTCGTTATAGCTGGAATGATCGTTAATGAGAATCCGGTTGCAAGTGAAGCTGGAATCATAATTAACTTTTGGGCATAGTTCGTTATATAAGCGAACACTGCATTCGCTGTTTCTAACCGCTCTCCCATCGCTCTAAGGACATCAGCTACAGTATATTGATCTACTAACGTATAGAGCGGAATGGCAATACCGACAAATACAATTGGGATTGCATATCGAAGTAATTCCATATAAATATTTTTTAACGGGATATTCGATGCTCTTGATTTTAATTCTCCTTCGGGAGGTTTTAATCTATTATATTTTTTCCAGTACATCATTAAAATCGAAACGCTGGCAAGTGCCCCGATAACAGCGCCAAACGTAGCAACTGCAACAGAAGAGGCGACTGAACCTCCTAATAGTTTTGAGACGATAAAACTACCAACTAAAATGAAAACAACGCGCGCAATTTGTTCTACGACTTGAGAAACGGCACTTGGTTTCATATGTTGAAAACCTTGGAAATAACCACGTGTAACACTCATAGCTGGTACGATAATAAGTGCGAAACTTAATGCTCGCATCGTAAGTGTTACGTCAGCAATAAATTGTGGATCTGGCGTTTTTGAGCGAATAATAAATTGTGATATGTACGGTGCTCCAATAAATAAAGTTAAAAACCCTAAAAAGCCCATAAACAACATTAATTTTACGCTAGAGTTGTATAATTTTTTGCTTGTACTATAATCACCAAGCGCATTATGCTTTGCAACAAATTTGGAAACGGCAATAGGAATACCAGCTGTTGAGAAGCTTAATAAAATACCGTACCAAGAGTATGCATATCCATATAAAGCGACACCTTGTGTTCCGACTAATAGTTGAAAAGGGAAGAAGTATATAAAACCTAATATACGTGAAATCATTGTTGCACCACTTAATAAAGCAGTACCTTTTAAAACTTTTGAAGTAGACAAAATTCTTTCCTCCTACTCGTGCTGTCTTGCATTCATCGTATACTACTATAAACCCGTTAGCGAAGTTAATACAGTATAAACCATAAATGTTCTAATACTATTCATTTAAAAAGTCATATTTCGAATTTTATAAAAGAAAGTACTCATAAAAATTCAAAATATAAGTTGACACTATTTTTAATGTGTGATAAAAATGATAGTAATCAATTCGGAAAATAATATTTGGGCAATGAAAGGGTATAGTAGTGAATATCTCCCTATTTCAGAGAGCTGATGGTTGGTGTGAATCAGTATATAGATTATTCATGAAGTTCGTCCTGGAGCATCTTTCATAAATCTCACATTATGAGGAAATGAAAGACGGTAGTTTATACCGTTATCAAATAAAGTGGTGAAGATTGTTTCACAACTAGGGTGGTACCGCGATATTTATCGTCCCTACGTATTTACGTAGGGACGTTTTTTATTTAGGTCCTAACTTTGGTGTGGCTTCATAACTAGGGTGGTACCGCGATAATTTATCGTCCCTACGTATTTGCGTAGGGACGTTTTTTATTTAGGTCCTAACTTTGGTGTATCTTCATAACTAGGGTGGTACCGCGATATTTTTGTCGTCCCTACGTATTTACGTAGGGGCGTTTTTTATTAGTAGGGAGGAAGTGAACGTATTAGAAAAGAGTATGGATAGAACAATATAAATACCGAATTGTAATAAAGAAAAAGAGATAGAGAGGAGATTAATAAATGAATTCACAGCAATGGACATCGAAATTAGGTTTCGTATTAGCTGCAGCAGGTTCAGCAATTGGTCTAGGGGCGATTTGGAAATTCCCGTATATGGCCGGAATTGGAGGGGGCGGCGCGTTCTTCCTTATTTTCATCGGTTTCACATTATTAATTGGTTTACCGCTATTATTAGCTGAATTCGTAATCGGAAGAAGTACACAAAAAGAGGCTGTTGATGCATATAGAGAAATCGCACCAAAAACATTATGGCCATGGTTAGGGAAATTAGGAATTGTAACTTGTTTCATACTACTTTCTTTCTACAGTGTTGTAGGCGGATGGATTTTATTATACTTATGGAATGCAATTACAGGTAGACTATGGGAAGGAAATGGAGCATACGAAGCTACGTTTGGTGAAATCATTTCCAATCCGTATTTAGCAGTTGGATCACAGCTATTATTCATCCTTATTACTATTTTCATCGTAAGTAAAGGTGTACAAAATGGTGTGGAAAAAGTAAATAAATATTTCATGCCAGCACTATTCGTTTTATTCTTTGTATTAATCGTTCGGGCACTTACATTAGACGGTGCTGGAGAAGGGGTTCGTTTCTTCTTACAACCTGATTTCTCAAACGTAACATCAGAAGTCATTTTATACGCAATGGGGCAATCGTTCTTCTCCCTATCTGTCGGTGTAGCTGTTATGGTAACGTATAGCTCTTACTTACCGAAAGAAGAAAGTTTACCGCGTTCAGCATTTTCTATCGTAGCTTTAACGCTTGTGATTACATTACTTGCAGGACTTGCAATTTTCCCAGTTGTGTTCGCATTTGGAATGGAACCATCACAAGGACCGGGACTATTATTCATCGTACTGCCAGCTATTTTTAGTAAAATGGCATTCGGGAAATTATTCTTCATCGTTTTCTTATTACTATTCTTCTTTGCGACTATTACTTCAGCAATTTCGATGTTAGAAATTAGCGTTGCATCTTTAACTGCAAAAGGTAAAGGGAAACGTGAAAAAATGGCTTTAATCGTAGGGTTATTAATCTTCGTTGTTGGAGTACCATCAGCATTATCATTTGGTATATTAAGTGATCTGAAGATTTTTGGAAAGACAGTCTTTGATTTAGCGGATTATGCAGTTAGTAACGTACTAATGCCACTTGGTGTTTTATTAGTTTCTATCTTCGTTCCTTTAAAAATGAAGAAAGATGTATTAATGAAAGAGCTTGGGGTAAGTAAAAATAAGGGTTATAAACTGTTCGTGTTATGGTTGTTTTTACTTCGCTTTATCGCACCAATCGCGATTATTATCGTATTCTTAAATGTACTTGGCATTATCTAAAAAGAAAGGTAGCGCATCGTTTTATGATATGCTACCTTTTTATTTTGCTCTTTTTTGCAGTTCGTTTACTGTTACGAACTGATAGCCCTTCTTAGATAATGAGTTTAAAATACCTTCAATGGTCTGTAAATTTTCATTAGACTCATCATACATAGAGTGCAGTAAAATGATAGAACCTGGTTTTACGTTTTTAGCAACATATTCAATTTTATCGTCCGCAGATTTATAAAAAGTATCAGGTTCAAGGTCCCATGTGATTGTTTCGATATTATTTTTATTTAAATAATAGGGCAGACCAATTAGCTTTTTACCGTTAGGTGGTCTAAAATCAATTTCACCTGTATATCCTGTTTGGCGGATTAATGCATTCGTTTTTTCTATTTCTTCTTTAATAAAAGAAGGTGTTTTAAAAACCATTCTGTTATGAGAGTATGTATGGTTTCCAATTTGGTGTCTAGATTGTACGATATCTTCTCCTAACGATAGGTTTTTCTCTAATTCATTACCGATTAAAAAGAATGTAGCTTTTGCATTGTATGTATCTAGTAGCGGTAATATTTGTTTTACATTGTTAGTAGGGCCATCATCAAAAGTTAAAGCAATCACTTTTTCATTTGTTTCTACTCGGTTTGTTAAATCTCCAAACAATTGAAAACTTCTTGCGTTCATCAATTTGTATGTTCCAAATAATGCTACAGTAATAATGAATAATGTAATGATTGTAATGATTATTTTCTTGTTCATAAAGCAACCTCACTATATTTTTGGATTGGACTAAAAAGTATTATATCAAACTAAGTAATTTCATGCTTTAAAAAGTATGAAGATGCAAGGAGCAGAGATTTATCATATAATAAAATACAAAAGGTATATTAGGAGGTGTTTAAATGGCGATTATAATTCAATTGCCGGACACTGCAACGTCTCATGCAAAGCCAAGTATGGAAATGGCGATACTTTGCGTGAGGTAGACAAGTAATATACAATCGCCTAAATGAGCTCGTATCATTTTTTATATTTGGCTTTGCACCTTATTGAAATGAATCATAAAAAATAAGGGGCGAGCAGAAATGAAATACGTTAAAGCTGCGACAGTTTTACCAGAAAGTTTAATTATTGAAATTCAAAAGTATATACAAGGTGAAACAATTTACATTCCAAAACAGGAAACAAAACATTATAAATGGGGCACACGATCTGGAGGAAGAAAACAACTAGATGAAAGAAATAAAGCAATTAAAGAAGCGTTTAAAAGTGGGCTTTCTGTTCATCAACTTGCAGAGGAGTATTTTCTGTCCGGAGAAACGATTAAAAAGATAGTGTATTCTAAATGAAGATAAAAGAGTCTAGTTCAAATATTATTTTGAACTAGACTCTTTTTGCTTTGTATGTATCGGATATATTGTGAATGAATGGACAAGATATTAGAAAAAATGTGCCGTTTTTATACTAGAATATAGAGCATTTGAGTGAAAAGCAGAAAGGTGAGCATATATGAATCATTTAGGACAAATAACGATAGAACTATTTTTTGGTTTTTTTGTGCTATTGATTGCTACTAAAATATTAGGGAAAACACAAATATCTCAGTTAACGCCATTTGATTTTATTTCTGCCATTGTTCTTGGAGAATTAGTCGGAAATACTATATATGATCCGAAAATAAAAATATGGTCTATTTTATATGCCGTACTTGTATGGGTAGTGTTAATCTATTCAATAGAAGTGGTAACACAAAAATTTAGAGGGACGAGAAGTTTTTTTGAAGGCTCACCTTCAATCATTATCCGTAATGGATATATTGATCGGGAACAATTAAGTTCAAATCATTTGGATATGAATCAACTACAACAAATGCTTCGGCAACAAAAAGACATATTTTCAATCAGAGAAGTTGAATATATGATTTTGGAACCTAATGGGAACATAAGCGTTTTGAAGAAAAGTAAATACGAATCACCCACTATAAATGATTTAAGTGTAAAACATAAGCCTGTATACTTACCGATTTCATTAATTAGTGATGGAAAAGTAGTGAAAGATAATTTGAGAGAAGCTGGCTTTGATGAAGGATGGCTGTATAAACAAATAAAGCAAAAAGGAATTACTAAATTTGAAGATGTATTATATGCAGAATGGAAAACAGACGATGGTTTCTTTTGTCAGGAAATGAAGCGGTAGAACATAATCGAAGTATGTAATATTCGTTTCTAAGTTATCTTTTACATATCAAAAAGCTGAATCTTTGTATACAATAAAACTAAATCAACAATTTGTATGGAGTGATAAAGATGGAAGCTTTTATTAGAAGTGATCAATACAATTTTATAAAATCACAAGCTTATATTTTAGCAAATGGGCATGCAACGGCAAATGATAGAGGTGTCATTCAAGCGCTAAAATCACTTGCGATTGAAAAGATAATACATGTATTTGAGAATTTAACGGATGAACAGAAAGAGTTAATTGATACGGTATTAACAGTTCAAAATAGAGAAGATGCAGAATCGTTTTTAATGAAAATAAATCCGTATGTCATTCCGTTTCAGGAAGTTACAGCGCAAACATTAAAAAAATTATTTCCTAAAGCGAAAAAGTTAAAACTTCCTGATATGGAAGAACTGGATATGAAAGAATTATCTTATTTAAGCTGGATTGATAAAGGATCAAGCAGGAAATTTATTATAGCGAAAAATGATAAAAATAAGTTTGTTGGTCTGCAAGGTACGTTCCAAAGTTTAAATAAAAAAAGCATTTGTTCATTATGTCATGGGCATGAAGAAGTAGGAATGTTTTTAGTTGAAATTAAAGGTGATGTACAAGGAACTTTCGTGAAAAAGGGAAACTATATTTGCAAAGATGGTGTAGTTTGTAATCAGAATATGAAATCACTTGATAAATTGAACGATTTTATTGAACGATTGAAGAAATAAAGAAGGAGCCTCTAGTATTTAAACTGGAGGTTTTTATTTTTGAAGAAGTAATAATAAGCTTCTTTTATAGTTGTAAATTTATAAAAAAATCGGGTCATTTATAATGAAATTAGATAAAAATATCTATTTGGATACAGTTGCTTATATGCAAGGAGGTAAAACATGAATTACGAAGAGATATTAAAAGTGAAACGGTGGCCTAAAGATACGATAGCGGCAGGTCGAGGGCATACAGTTGCTCTGAAATCAGATGGCACGGTAGCAGCAGTAGGGCGAAATAAAGAAGGAGAATGCAATGTAAGTGGCTGGTATGATATTGAAGCAGTCGCAGCGGGCAATGTTCATATGGCGACGAACACCGGTAACGCTCATACAATCGCTCTGAAATGTGATAATACTGTGGAAGCGGTGGGATGGAATAAGCATGATCAGTGTGATGTGAACGACTGGCATAATATTGTATCGGTTGCGGCAGGATGGCGTCGTACTATTGGTCTTAAACTGGATGGTACGGTAATAGCGGCCGGGCGAAATAAAGAAGGAGAATGCAATATAAGCAGCTGGAGAGATATTGTGGCGGTTACGGCGGGTGACTGGCATACAGTTGGTCTTAAATTGGATGGCACGGTGACGGCAGTAGGTAATAATCGATATGGCCAATGTAATGTAAGCGAATGGAGTGGTATTGGGGCGTTGGCAGCTGGTTATCTTCATACTGTTGGTTTGAAATCGGATGGCATAGTGATGGCCATGGGGAATAATAAACATGGTCAATGTGATGTAAGCAGCTGGAAAGATATTGTGGCAATAGCGGCAGGGAGTAATCATACAATCGCTCTGAAATCAGATGGTACTGTGGCGGCAGTAGGTTCGAATGGGTATGGCCAATGTAATGTAAGCGATTGGAAAGATATTGTAGCAATAGCGGCGGGTTGTGCGCATACGGTCGGCCTGAAATTAGACGGAACGGTGGTAGCGGTAGGGGATAATACATACGGTCAATGCGACGTAAGTAACTGGTGTAACATCCGATTGCCTGGCAAATAGTTAATTTACAATAAATCATTAGTAATATTATTCTATCATGCCTTTCGAGAGGACTCCCACCTCTAAACGTAAGTGAAGGTGGTGAGGTGAATCGAAAGAAATATTTTATTTTCAAGAAAAAAGAAGAAACATACGTTCCTTTTTTGTTATAATATCCTTAACAAGGAGGTGAATAAAATGAAAAAGGAAAATCCGTCAAACTATAAAACTCTTCAAATCTGGATTAAAAAAGGGCATCGTATGTATTCTTATTTTCAAGAATCTTGTCATAACGCTAAGAATATGTACAACACCACAAACTTTTATATACGCCAGGTGTACACTGGATTAACACAAGAAAAAGAGTTGCAGCCTTTGCAAAAAGAAGTTCTGGATAATATTCATAAAAATATTGGTAAGATGAATGACACACAACTTCTTGCCTATCAGAAGAAATTGGAAAAAGAGAAATTAAAGCCTAAAGAAGAACAGAAAGAGATTACATGTAATTTGTTTTCAGAACCTAATTTTGAAAAACCTTATGTAGATTACAACTTTCTGGATGCACTATTTAAGGCTATGATTCAAAATGATTATCGAGCTTTGCCTACGCAATGTAGCCAGTCAATCATGAAAGGTTTGTTCCAAAATTGGAAATCTTTTTTTGCTAGTTTAAAAGACTATAAAAAGAATCCAAACAAATATGCTGGAATGCCTAGGATTCCAAAGTATATTCGTTCTTCTGAAAAAGAGATTCTGTATACAAACCAAGATTGCATCATTAAAAACGGTAAATTTTTAAAGTTTCCAAAGACGAAATTGCAATTAAATATTGGGAAACTAGGTTTCACTGAAGGTAAACTGAAACAAGTTCGTGTGATTCCAAAATACAATGAATATGTAGTGGAATTGGTAATTGATGTTCCTTCTGAACAACAAATTATTGAAGAGAATGCTCGTTATATGAGTATTGATTTAGGGATTGATAACCTTGCAACCATCGTAACAAACACAGGTATGAAACCTGTCCTTGTTAAGGGCAAACATGTCAAAAGCATAAATCAATATTACAACAAAATGAAGAGTCATTTTACAAGCATTCTTAGAAATGGAAAACAAACTAATGAAGGACCTTTTACTTCTAAAAGGATAGAAAAACTTCATCAAAAACGTTACTTGAAAATAAAAGACGTCTTCCATAAAGTTAGTCACCATATCGTAAAACTAGCTCAAGAAGAAGAAGTTTGTAAAATCGTTATTGGTCAAAACAAAAGTTGGAAACAAGAAACGAATATGGGAAAAAGAAATAACCAATCGTTTTGTCATCTCCCACATAGTTTACTGATTCAAATGATTACATACAAAGCAAATGTTGTAGGCATCCAAGTTGTTGTAACTGAGGAATCATATACATCGAAAGCAAGTTTTCTGGATAACGACTTCATTCCAACGTATGGAGAAAATGACCAAAATACAACTTTTTCAGGAAAACGAATAAAGCGCGGCATATATCGTTCAGCAAATAAAACTTTAATTAATGCAGATGTAAATGCTGCGGCTAACATTTTACGAAAAGTAATCCCAAATGCATGGACAAATGGGATAGAGGGGTTAGGCGTGAAACAGCTCGCTAATGTGTTAACTCCCCTGACGTTAATCGTCCGTTAGGTCGAAACGTTAGAAACCCCCACTTCAAGCTTTGCTAAGTGGGGGAGTGTTCATTTTAGGAGTAATTATGGAATAGGATATGTAGAAAATAATTAAACTTAAATCTGCTGCATGGAGCTTTTGGGACAGCCCCATTTTTATTATTTTTTTTGCCAATTTTCTTTTATAAAGTCTTCACGGCCAGATTCTTTTTGCTCAGTAGCATATTTTTCTGGGTTCTTTTTATAGAAATGTTGATGGTATTCTTCAGCCTCATAAAAAGGTGCAGCCGCGCGAATTTCAGTTACGATTGGGTCTTTAAACATACCGCTTTCTGCGAGAGCTTGTTTTGATTTTTCAGCAAGCTCTTTTTGCTTTTCAGTATGATAAAAAATAGCAGTGCGATAAGATGGACCACGGTCAAAGAATTGTCCGCCATCATCAGTTGGATCGATTTGTGGCCAATATAAATCTAGTAATTTTTCATATGGAAAAATAGAAGGATCGAATGTAATTTGTACAACTTCTAAATGACCAGATGTACCAGCTTTTACTTGTTCATATGTTGGGTTTTCTACATGACCACCTGCATAGCCAGAACGTACTTTATGAATACCAGGAAGTTCATCAAATGGCTTTACCATGCACCAAAAGCAACCGCCTGCGAAGGTTGCGAGTTCGTATGTTTTTTCGGACATTGCTGTAATCCTCCTAAATGTATATGTTTTATATAGTATTATACAAAAAGTTTTATTGCGCAATAAAAAAGATTCGAAAATATATGTATTATTAAAAATATTTTCTGAAAATATGTTGACAATGAAAAGAACAACGTCCTATAATACGTTTAACAAATAAAAGTTAATTAAGAATTTTCGAACTTTATATGTTGCATATGCAAAGAAGAGGAAAGTAGATGGTTATGATCGTTTCAGAGAGCTGCTCCTAGGCTGTGAGAGTAGTAACAATCGAATCATTGAAGATCACCTCGGAGCATCGCTAGCGAAAGGGAAACTGAGTAGAGGGCGACGGCATCGTCTCCGGTAAAAGGACGGGGGTCTAATTGGACCTGCAAAGCTTATATTTCGTGAGAAATATAAGGAAGCTGAGTGGTACCGCGAAACTCTCGCCTCAGCAATCAAAGCTACTAAATTGTAGTAGTTGATTGCTGAGGCGAGAGTTTTTATTTTAAAAATAAAATAAGAGAATGCGTAGAAGCGGAGAGTAAATGATAAAAATTGTTTCAGAGAGCTGCCTACAAGCTGTGAGGGTAGTAACAATTTCATCATTGAAGATCACCACGGAGCACTACTTTTGAAAACTAGTAAAAAGTAGCGGAGTTGTTTCCGATAGAAAAACAAAAAGTCTAATTGGACTTGCAGAGCTTATATTTCGTGAGAAGTGTAAGGAAGCTGAGTGGTACCACGATTCCCTCGTCTCAGCAATGGATTGCTATAAGTATGTATGTAATCGATTGTTGAGACGAGTATATTTTTAAGGTCTATATACTGAATATTCTGTTAAAAATACTCATCTCAGCAATCGATATAGAAATAGGTTGCAAAAATAGAGAGAAAAAAAGAGGAGCGATGTGAGATGGGAAACCAGTACATTTATATGAATGGGGAATTTGTAGAAAAAGAAAAGGCAGTTGTTTCAGTATATGATCACGGTTTTTTATACGGAGACGGTGTATTTGAAGGGATTCGTAGTTACGGTGGAAATGTATTTTGTTTAAAAGAACATGTAAAACGATTATATGAATCGGCAAAATCTATTTTACTTACAATCCCGCTGACGGTTGAAGAAATGGAAGAAGCAGTTTTACAAACATTGCAAAAAAATGAGTATGCGGATGCTTACATTCGGTTAATTGTTTCAAGAGGAAAAGGTGACTTAGGGCTCGATCCGAGAAGTTGTGTGAAACCGAGCGTTATTATCATTGCAGAACAATTAAAGTTATTCCCACAGGAATTTTACGAAAATGGATTAAGCGTTGTATCTGTTGCATCAAGACGTAATACGCCAGATGCATTAGACCCACGTATTAAGTCAATGAACTATTTAAATAACGTACTTGTAAAAATTGAAGCGGCACAAGCTGGAGTGCTAGAAGCACTTATGTTAAATCAACAAGGATATGTTTGTGAAGGATCTGGAGATAATGTTTTCATTGTGAAAGATGGAAAGGTGTTAACACCTCCTTCTTATTTAGGAGCGTTAGAAGGTATTACGAGAAATAGTGTGATTGAGTTATGTGAGCGACTTAATATTCGGTGTGAGGAAAGACCTTTTACTCGCCATGACGTATATGTAGCAGATGAAGTATTTTTAACGGGAACGGCAGCAGAATTAATTCCAGTTGTAAAAGTTGATTCAAGAGAAATTGGAGATGGGAAGCCAGGAAGTGTAACGAAACAATTGACAGAGGAATTTAAAAAGTTAACGAGAGAAAGAGGAGTACGTGTTCCAGGATTAGCGGAAAGCTTACTGTAGGTAGGGAGAGGAGTTAATTGAAATGGAGCAACAGTATACAACACGTGAGAAATTGCATTGTGAAGAAGTGACAGGAGCTGGACACGTTATTCAATGCTTGAAGAATTTAGGTGTAACTACCGTTTTCGGTTATCCAGGCGGAGCGATTTTGCCAGTGTATGATGCGTTATTCGGAAGTGGTTTGAAGCACGTTTTAACTCGTCATGAACAAGCTGCCATTCATGCGGCAGAAGGATATGCGAGAGCTTCTGGAAAGGTCGGGGTAGTCTTTGCTACCTCTGGACCAGGGGCGACAAATTTAGTTACAGGCTTAGCGGATGCTTATATGGATTCGATTCCTTTAGTTGTCATTACAGGGCAAGTTGCAACACCTCTCATCGGAAAAGACGGATTTCAAGAAGCGGATGTTGTCGGGATTACAGTACCTGTTACGAAGCATAATTATCAAGTTCGTGATGTGAATCATTTATCACGTATTGTACAAGAAGCTTTTTACATAGCCGAAAGCGGGAGACCAGGACCAGTATTAATTGATATTCCAAAAGATGTTCAAAATGAAAAGGTAACAAATTTTTATAATGAAGTAATTGAGATTCCAGGATATAAAATAGAGCCTATGCCAGACAGTATAAAGCTTAGAGAGGTGGCTAAAGAAATTTCAAAAGCTAAACGCCCACTTCTTTATATTGGAGGAGGTGTCATTCATTCGGGTGGATCTGATGAACTCATCAAATTTGCAAGGGAGAATCGTATTCCAGTCGTTTCCACTTTAATGGGACTTGGTGCATATCCGCCGGGAGATTCATTATTTTTAGGAATGCTCGGCATGCATGGAACGTATGCTGCAAACATGGCAGTAACAGAATGTGATCTACTACTTGCTCTAGGTGTTCGCTTTGATGATCGTGTAACAGGAAAGTTAGAACTCTTTTCACCGCATTCGAAAAAGGTACATATTGATATAGATTCTTCAGAGTTTCATAAAAATGTAACTGTGAAATATCCGGTTGTCGGTGATGTGAAAAAAGCGTTACACAAGCTGTTACATATGCAAGTTTGTACACAAACAAAAGAATGGCTTACGAAAATCGAGGAATGGAAAGCAGAATACCCTCTTTTCTACAATCAAAAAGAAAATGAGTTAAAACCACAACATGTTATTAGCCTAGTAAGTGAAGTAACGAATGGTGAAGCGATTGTTACGACAGAAGTAGGACAGCATCAAATGTGGGCTGCGCATTTTTATAAAGCGAAAAATCCACGGACTTTTCTAACATCTGGCGGACTAGGAACGATGGGGTTTGGTTTCCCGGCAGCAATTGGTGCTCAGCTTGCAAAAGAAGAAGAACTCGTCATTTGTATTGCAGGCGATGCTTCTTTTCAAATGAACATTCAAGAACTACAAACAATTGCTGAAAATAATATTCCTGTAAAAGTATTTATTATAAATAACAAATTTTTAGGGATGGTAAGGCAATGGCAAGAAATGTTTTATGAAAATCGTTTATCAGAGTCAAAAATCGGATCGCCAGATTTTGTGAAAGTGGCAGAAGCTTATGGAGTGAAGGGATTAAGAGCGACGAATTCAACCGAGGCGAAACAAGTGATGTTAGAAGCAATTGCTCATGATGGTCCTGTCGTAGTTGATTTTTGTGTAGAAGAAGGTGAAAACGTATTTCCGATGGTTCCACCAAACAAAGGGAATAACGAAATGATTATGAAGAGGTGGGAAGAATGAGTCATACTTTTTCACTCGTTATTCATAACGAGCCAAGCGTCTTATTACGTATAAGTGGAATTTTTGCTCGGCGTGGTTATTATATTTCTTCTTTACATTTAAACGAAAGAGATACTAGTGGCGTTTCTGAAATGAAACTCACAGCAGTTTGTACTGAAAATGAAGCGACATTACTTGTTGGTCAGTTGAAAAAGTTAATTGATGTACTGCAAGTATATAAATTATAAGGAGTGTATGGAATATGAAAACGTATTATGAGAAAGATGCAAATTTAGAGTTATTACAAGGGAAAACAGTTGCGGTAATTGGCTATGGATCTCAAGGTCATGCGCAGGCACAAAATTTACGTGATTCTGGTGTGGAAGTTGTAGTTGGTGTTCGCCATGGTAAGTCTTTTGAAGTAGCAAAAGCAGATGGGTTTGAAGTAATGTCTGTTTCAGAAGCGGTTCGAACCGCGCAAGTTGTACAAATGTTATTGCCAGATGAACAGCAAGCACATGTGTATAAAGCAGAAGTAGAAGAGAATCTCTGTGAAGGGCAAATGCTACTTTTCTCACATGGATTTAATATTCACTTCGGACAAATTAATCCGCCAAGTTACGTAGATGTAGCGATGGTCGCACCAAAAAGTCCAGGTCATCTCGTTCGCCGTGTATTCCAAGAAGGAAATGGTGTTCCGGCATTAGTCGCAGTACATCAAGATGCTACGGGCACGGCATTACGTGTAGCGCTTGCGTATGCAAAAGGTGTAGGTTGTACACGTGCAGGTGTAATTGAAACGACATTCCAAGAAGAAACGGAGACAGACTTATTCGGAGAGCAAGCAGTGCTTTGCGGCGGGGTAACTGCACTTGTGAAAGCTGGTTTTGAAACATTAACAGAAGGTGGATATCGTCCTGAAATTGCATACTTTGAATGTTTACATGAATTAAAGTTAATTGTTGATTTAATGTACGAAGGTGGTTTAACGAACATGCGCCATTCTATTTCAGATACGGCTGAGTTTGGAGATTATGTAACAGGATCGAGAATTGTTACAGATGAAACGAAGAAAGAAATGAAACGAGTACTTACAGAAATTCAGCAAGGTGAATTTGCAAAGAAATGGATTTTAGAAAACCAAGCTGGGCGTCCAACATATAATGCAATGAAAAAAGCAGAGCAAAATCATCAGTTAGAAAAAGTAGGGGCAGAGCTTCGTGAAATGATGAGCTGGATTCATGCACCGGAAGAATTAGTAAAGAAATAGAGTAAGTGATTGTAAGTGAAAAATACGTAAGAGGGGATTTGACAAGATGAGAAGTGACATGATTAAAAAAGGTTTTGATAAAGCGCCGCACCGTAGTTTATTAAAAGCAACTGGTTTGAAAGATGAAGATTTTGATAAACCGTTTATAGCTATCTGTAATTCTTTTATTGAAATTATTCCAGGTCATAAGCACTTAAATGAGTTTGGGAAACTTGTTAAAGAAGCGGTGCGTGCAGCAGGTATGGTTCCATTTGAATTTAATACAATTGGAGTAGATGACGGTATTGCGATGGGGCATATCGGTATGCGTTATTCGCTTCCGAGTCGTGAAATTATTGCAGATTCAGTAGAAACGGTTGTAAATGCACATTGGTTTGATGGCATGATTTGTATTCCAAACTGTGACAAAATCACACCTGGTATGATGATGGCTGCACTTCGTATTAACATTCCAACTGTATTTGTTTCAGGTGGTCCGATGGCGGCTGGAAAAACATCTAAAGGAGACGTTGTCGATTTAAGTTCTGTTTTCGAAGGAGTAGGAGCTTACCAATCTGGTAAAATTTCAGAAGAAGAATTAAAGGATATTGAAGATCATGGCTGTCCATCTTGTGGTTCTTGTTCCGGTATGTTTACAGCGAACTCTATGAACTGTTTATGTGAAGTGTTAGGTTTAGCTCTTCCAGGTAACGGAAGTATTTTAGCCATCGATCCAAGACGTGAGGAATTAATTAAACAAGCGGCAGAGAAATTAAAGATTTTAATTGAAAAAGATATTAAACCAAGAGACATCGTAACGGAAGAAGCAATTGATGATGCGTTCGCGCTTGATATGGCGATGGGTGGTTCAACAAATACAGTGTTGCACACATTGGCGCTCGCGCAAGAGGCTGGATTAGATTACGATATGAACCGTATTGATGCCGTTTCAAGACGTGTACCACATTTATGTAAAGTAAGCCCTGCTTCCAATTGGCATATGGAAGATATTGATCGAGCTGGCGGGATTAGTGCTATTTTGAAAGAGATGAGCCGAAAAGAAGGTGTGCTTCATTTAGATCGTATTACTGCTACTGGGCAAACGTTAAGAGAAAATATTGCTCATGCAGAGATTAAAGATAAGGAAGTGATTCATTCTCTCGAAAACCCTCATAGTGAAGAAGGGGGATTACGTATATTAAAAGGAAACCTTGCGAAAGATGGTGCAGTTATTAAAAGCGGAGCGACCGAAGTAAAACGATTTGAAGGACCTTGCGTTATTTTTAATTCACAAGATGAGGCGCTTGCGGGCATTATGCTTGGGAAAGTTAAGAAAGGCGATGTAGTTGTTATTCGCTATGAAGGACCAAGAGGCGGCCCTGGTATGCCGGAAATGTTGGCACCAACGTCAGCGATTGCTGGTATGGGATTAGGTGCAGATGTTGCGCTATTAACAGATGGACGTTTCTCGGGTGCTTCACGTGGTATTTCGGTAGGGCATATTTCACCAGAAGCAGCTGCAGGCGGAACGATTGCACTTCTTAAACAAGGGGATATCGTTTGTATCGATGTTGAGGAGAGATTGTTAGAGGTAAGAGTTAGTGATGAAGAATTAGATCAGCGTAAAAAAGAATGGAAACGACCAGAACCGAAAGTGAAAACGGGCTGGCTTGGGCGTTATGCACAAATGGTAACATCGGCGAATACAGGTGCAGTCCTAAAAATCCCGAATTTCGATTGAGCCAATTTAAAAGAGATAAGGATGATATGAGATGGTGCAGAAGGTAAAGGAGAGAGTGAAAATTGAAGATATCTTAATGGCTCATAATTGCATGAAAGATATCGTTATTAAAACACCGTTACAACGTGATACAGTTTTATCTGAGAAATATGATTGTGACGTTTATGTAAAAAGAGAAGACTTACAATTGATTCGCTCTTTCAAAATTCGTGGTGCGTACAATTTGATTCAAAGTTTATCGGCAGAACAATTACAAAACGGCGTTGTTTGTGCAAGTGCTGGCAATCATGCACAAGGGGTTGCTTATACGTGTAATTTATTGAAGATTCCGTCAAAAATCTTCATGCCAACAACGACACCTAAACAAAAAGTATCGCAAGTACAATTTTTCGGTGGTGATTTTGCGGAAATTGTATTAGTTGGTGATACATTTGATAGCTCGTTCCAAGAAGCACAGCGCTATTGTGAGGAAAATAGAATGACGTTCGTTCATCCGTTTGATGATCCGTATGTTATTGCTGGTCAAGGAACAGTGGCAGTTGAAATTATGCATGATATGGAGAAATCGGTTGACTTTATTTTTACAGCAATTGGCGGTGGTGGATTAGCATCAGGTGTTGGTACATATGTAAAAGGTGTTAGTCCTGCTACAAAGGTCATTGGTGTAGAGCCAATGGGAGCTGCATCTATGAAAGAGGCTTTTCTTCAAAATGATAATGTCGCATTGGAGAAAATAGATAGTTTTGTTGATGGGGCAGCTGTTAAAAAGGTAGGAAAGTTAACATTTGAAACTTGTAAAGATGTAATTGATGACATTGTTTTAGTACCAGAGGGAAAGGTTTGTACGACGATTTTAGAACTGTATAAGAAAAATGCAATTGTAGCTGAGCCTGCTGGTGCACTATCTATTGCAGCGCTTGATTTATACAAAGATGAAATAAAAGGTAAAACGGTTGTATGTACGCTAAGTGGTGGAAATAATGATATTGATAGAATGCAAGAAATGAAAGAACGTTCGCTCATTTATGAAGGACTAAAACATTACTTCATCATTGAATTCCCGCAGCGTTCAGGTGCGCTAAGAGAATTTCTTGATAAAGGATTAGGGCCAGGAGATGATATTACTCGCTTTGAATACATTAAGAAACATAATAAAGAAAATGGTCCAGCGTTAGTCGGCGTAGAATTAAAACATAAAGAGGATTATGAGCAATTAATTACTCGTTTTAAAGAAAATAATATTCAATTTATGGAGCTGAATAAAAATCCTGTTTTGTTTGATTTACTTATTTAATAGAAGGAAAGAGGAAACATACAGTTGTACCTGAAATAAAAAAGATAGATGCAAACAGCGGAAATGCTGCTTGTATCTATCTTTTTATAATTAAACAATATATTTTCCATATTCAAGAAGGATAAAGCTAGTTAACCAAAAGAATATCGCAATACGAATGATTACATACATAGTAAATTCAAAGGTAGTAAGCTTTCGTTCGCGTTTTATTTTTTTTAGAAGTCTAACAGAAAAAAATGAACATAAAAGTAGAACGGCAATAGATATTTTATAAATATTCTCTAACAAACTTACATTTTCTAATAAGTCTTTCAGCATATTCATCACCTATTCTGTAAAGTATGTTACAGAGAAATAAATCTTGCGTTGTCTAATTTCGTTTGTTTTTTATGTTCCCTGTATCATCAATTTCTACGTCAGTTGAAATTGTTTGTAAATATTGTAGAGCTTTTTTCTTTTCGTCCTCATTTACAGGGGAGATTTGGTTGTTGCGAATGATGTAAGGATTGAATGACATTTGGACATCCTTTCCTTTAAAAGTTAAAGTTAATACGCCAGTTTCGGCGCTTTTCCCGCTCACATAGCTTGGGAATAAAAAGTTTCCTAATGAGTAAGCGATAGGAACTTTATTATAATACTCAAATCCTTGAAGCCAATGAGGGTGACTTCCGACAATCGCGTCAGCTCCTGCTTCAACTATTTTAGGAACATATTGTTTTTGGTATTCTACCGGACGATTTGATTTTTCAACGCCCCAATGCATATAGACAATTAAATAGTCTGCATCTTGCTTTTGTTCTTTAATTGTTTTTGTTACGAGATTTAAATCATATCCGTTCGCAACACCAGGTTTATTGTCACCAGCTACCCAATTCGTATCAGGCATAAATCGAACGAAGGAAAGAAATTTGAACTTTTTCCCTTTTACGGTCATTTCCCGTGCTGTATATGCATCTTTTGCATTTTTTCCAGCTCCAATGTAAGGGAACTTTAATTTTTCTACGTGAGAAATCGTGTCTAATAATCCATCTTGCCCATAATCAAGTGTATGGTTATTTCCGATATTTACGATGTCATATCCAGTGTTTTTTATCGCTTGTAGTGTGGATGGATCACTTTTAATCCAAAAAAGTTGTCCAGGAGCTTTCTTTTCTCTCGTTGTAAATGCTGACTCTAAATTAACGAAAGAAATATCAGCCTTTGTTATTTCTTCCTTTACATGCTGGAATGGATAATCAGCCCCGTTTTTTTCGATTACAGGACGTAATTGCCAATCGAACATTGTATCACCAGAGAAGGTGAGTGTGATTTCCGGGTCTTCTATTTTCTTTTCACTTGTTGAAACGATTTTACTAGATTTGTTTTGCAAATCGGATTTGTCTTTCGCTTTTGAAGTAAAAGAGTAGTTAACTAATAAAACAATTGGTGTAATGCAAAAGGCTATTAACAGAAATCGTTTTAGTAAAGTTTTCATAAATACCTTCCCTTTTGAGTTTATACCGCAATTTGTAGGCAGTAAAACCCGCGTTAGTTAAAGTTTCACTTTATGTATAACTACAAAAAATTGCGGCTTATGTAGTGAAAAACATTTGTTAATATTCTCAATATTAAGTTAACATATAGATAACCTGTAAATCAATGAATAAACCAAAATATAGAAATAAAGAATTCGAAGGGTGAAGAATGAGAAATGGTTATATTAGGAGCAGTTGTAAATGGGGTTTGTATTATATTTGGTACTTTACTAGGTAAATTATTTAGTAGAATTCCAGAAAGTATGAAGGGAACAATTATGCATGCAATCGGTTTAGCGGTTACTGTGCTTGGACTTCAAATGGCATTGAAAAGTGAAAATTTCCTGGTTGTCATACTAAGTCTTGTAATTGGTACCGTCATCGGGGAATGGCTACAATTAGAGGGAAAGTTAAAACAGTTAGGTGATTGGCTAGAAAATAAAGTTGGATCGAAAGGGAAAGGGAGCATATCAGAAGGTTTTGTAACAGCTACTTTAATTTTTGCCATTGGTGCGATGGGTATACTTGGTGCACTCGACAGCGGGATTCGCGGAAATCATGATATTTTATTTACAAAGGCGATTATCGATGGATTTATTTCTATTATATTAACGACAACTTTAGGAATTGGCGTAGTATTTTCGGCAATTCCAGTTATTTTATATGAAGGCGGTATTGCGGTTTTTGCAACACAAATTAATAGTTTAGTCCCGAAAGCATTAATGAATCAATTTATAGTGGAAATGACAGCGACAGGTGGTATTATGATAGCCGCTATTGGATTGAACTTACTTGGTATTATTAAAATTAAGGTGGCAAATTTACTGCCAGGTATATTGGTAGTTGGTATAATTGTTTCACTTATTTACGGTTACGGTTTAATAGTAAAGTAATAGGGGGGGGGGAGATACATATGGAGGAATTTCAATTTACGAAACGTGTTCATAACATAATGCATATTGCAGCAGAAGAGGCAGAAAGTAATATTATTCAACCAACTCATCTGTTTATCGGCATGTGTAAAGAAGGTACGGGAGTTTGCAGCGAGTTGCATATGTATTTGTTTCGTAACGTGGGTACGGATTTTTTAGAAAAACTTTCATTACGAAAACAAGATGATTTGACAGATCAAGAGTATGAAAAAATAGGACAATATAAGGTATCTTATAAGGTGCTAGAAATTTTACAAATAGCGAAGAAACGTATGGAGCGTTTTCAGCAAGTAATAATAAATGAAGGACATGTTATAGATGCACTATTTCGCGCGGATACGTTTATTGGAAATGCACAAATACAAAAAGATATATTACGTATTCTAGCTGAGCCAAGAGACTTAGCGGTCGATCTAAAATGTTTTGATCCTACTTATAATCATTTAATTTGTACTGTTAGAAAGGCTAACCCTTCTGATTTTGAAAAATTAGCAAGTTTTGTTAAGGGGGAATTTGGTGAACGTTGGTTACATTCAATAGAGTATGGATTTCGTACATATAAAGAAAATGTACCTATTTATATAGCAGAACAAGAAGAAGTGATAGTAGGATTCGCTTGTTACGATGTAGTGAGAGGAAAGAAGGGATTGTTTGGTCCAATGGGAACAGCGAAGCAAAATCGCGTGAAAGGTATAGGGAAGCAATTGTTACATCTTTGTTTACAGAGTATGAAGCAGGATGGGTATGAATACGCAATTATTGGACAAGCAGGTCCAGTTGAGTTTTACGAGCGATGTTGTAATGCATGCTTAATACCGATAATGGATCATTAACCAACTTCATTTAGGTGGAGTTGGTTTTATTATGAAAAAAATGTGGGAATGTAGTGATTTTTACTAGAAAATAGCGGGTTTTGTAGTAAATCTTACAAATAAAGCAAATTACTAAACTTTTTACAAGAAAGGGTGTAGAATGGGTATCTAAAGAAAGAAGGTGTGAAAATGGCCAGCTGGAAACGAAATTTGATGATTTGTTGGCTAGGTTGTTTTACCACTGCAGCCGGTATGAGTTTAGTAATTCCTTTTTTATCTTTTTATATTGAGGAATTAGGAGTGACTGGCACTTCTAGTATTGCACAGTGGTCGGGACTTGCATTTGGTATTACATTTTTAATGGGTGCGATCGTATCACCAATATGGGGAAAACTCGGTGATATACATGGACGGAAATTGATGCTGATTCGTGCGAGTCTTGGTATGGCGATTATTATGACGCTTATGGGATTTGTAACGGATGTGTATCAACTAGTCGCACTAAGATTTTTAATGGGAGCAGTATCTGGTTTCCTTTCAACGGCGATGACATTTATTGCGGCAGAAACTCCGAAAGAACATTCAGGTTGGGCAATTTCTACAATTTCAACTGGTGGCGTGAGCGGTTCTTTACTTGGCCCATTACTTGGTGGTTATTTGTCAGAGTTAATTGGAATGCGTCATGTTTTTCTTGTTACAGGAGCTTTTTTATTCCTTTCTTTTCTCATCGTTTTTTTCTTCCTACATGAAGAGAATCACTCCGCTCAAGCAAAAAAAGTACAAACGAAAAAAGTATGGACGATGGTTCCAGCGAAGCATTTAATTATTAGCTTGTTTGTAACAACATTTATTATTCAACTTGCGAACATGTCAATTCAACCTATTATTACATTGTATGTAAAGAATTTAGAAGGCGCAGGAACAGCTCATATTGAAATGATTGCAGGTGCAGTTATGTCAGCGACAGGGTTAGCGGTTATTTTGGCAGCACCAAGACTAGGAAGATTATCAGATCAAATCGGTCCTCAAAAAACGTTAGTTGTAGCGTTGTTTGCTGCAGGAATTATTTTTATCCCGCAAGCATTTGTAACCTCAGCTTGGCAACTATTAATTCTTCGGTTTTTATTAGGTATCGCACAAGCAGGATTATTACCTTCCGTACAAACTCTACTAAAACAACATACACCAACCCATGTAACGGGACGAATATTTGGATATAATCAATCGTTTCAGTTTTTAGGGAATATGATTGGACCAGTACTTGGTGGACAAATTGCAGCACATGCGGGCTTCCAATATGTTTTCTTCTCTACTTCATCATTACTATTTATTGCGTGCATTTGGGTTTATTTTCATAATAAGAACGAAGAGGTATCAGAGAAACGACATTTGGAAGTTAGTTAACTAAGTGAATGAAAAAGAAAAAGGATGAAGCAACGATTGCTTCATCCTTTTCTTTAAAATTGAAGACAAAGATAGCTTAATGTACCAAGCTCGTAACTGCGGTGAATGATTTCACCGTTATTTTCACCGCTTCCCATAGCGATAAATAAAGGAACAAAATGCTCTGCTCTTGGTACTGCTAATTGTGCATGAGGGGCGTTGTTCTCCCAATTAAATAATGCATCTTTATCAGTAGTCTGCATATGTTTAATAATCCAATCATCAAATTCAATTGGCCATTGTTCGGGTGTCGTTTGATTCCATTTCAAAGCTCGTAAGTTATGAACGGTAACACCGCTACCGATTATTAAAATATCTTCTTTTCCAAGTCCTTTAAGCGCTTCTCCAATCTTAAATTGCTCTTTTGCAGGAAGGAATGGATTGACTGAAATTTGAACGACAGGAATATTTGCTTCTGGATACATGCGGTGCAAGAGTGTCCATGAGCCATGATCTAAACCTCTCGTCATATTATGATGGACTGGAATACCTTTGTTTTTAAATTTTGTTTCTAACATAGATGCAATGTTAGAAGAGCCTTTCGCACGATATTTGATTTCGTATAACTCAGGAGGAAACCCTCCAAAATCATAAATTGTTTCATATTCGTTATCTGATGAAGAAATCGTTAATACTTCACTTTCCCAGTGAGCAGTGAAAATAACAATTGCTTTCGGTTTATATGTTTCTCCAAGTGTTTTTAAAAATCTTGTATAGTCTGTATCTTGAACAGCAAGCATCGGTGATCCGTGTGCTAAAAATAATGATGGCATCATAATAGAAACCTCCCAAAAATATTATAATTACTTTATGTAAGTAACTATACAATTTTATTTTACATTCGTCAATATATTAGTTTAAGAGCTAATTGGAAAAGTGAGTCATTTGTCATAATGAAGGCAATTGCATATAATACATAATAAGAATAATGAATGGATATTCATTTTTTGATATACATAATAGAGTTGGGGGCTGACGAAATGAACGTACAGGAAAGTTTCGTTACGGCATTGGATGGATCGGAAATTTATTTACGTAAGTGGCTACCAGAAGGAGATCCGCGAGGGATTATTCAAATTGCACATGGTATGACAGAACATGCAGGTGTTTATACAGACTTTATTGCTGCGTTATTAGAAGCAGGGTATGGTGTTTATGCACATGATCATAAAGGTCATGGGAAAACAGTGAAAAGAGAAGAAGATTATGGTCATTTTAAACCAAATGTAGGTTGGAATGAGGCTGTTTCTGATGTTATTTTTGTATCAGAAACGATAAGAAAAGAGCAGACATGCCCGTTATTTTTACTTGGACATAGTATGGGTTCTTTTTTATCAAGACGTGCTGTACAACTGAAAGGTGAATTATATGATGGATTCCTTATTTCAGGAACTGGTGGAAATCCAGGGCTTTTAGGAAGTATCGGTCATAAAGTAGCGACAATTGAGATGAAATTACGCGGCGAAAAAACGAAAAGTCCGATGCTAAACTTTTTATCTTTCGGAAACTTCAATTCACACTTTAAACCAAATCGTACAAAATTTGATTGGTTATCTTCAGATAATAATCAAGTTGATAAATATATTGCGGATCCGTTATGTGGATTCATTTGTACGACGAGTTTTTATCGAGAATTATTTTCTGGTGTATTAGAAGTAAATAAACTAGAAGAGTTCAAGAAAACACCGAAAAACCTTCCGATACATATTTTTTCAGGAGATCGTGATCCAGTTGGGGATATGGGGAAAGGTGTAAAAGAAGTATATGAAAATTATAAAAAATGCGGCGTGACAGATGTAACGCTGCGTTTATATGAAAATGGAAGACATGAAATGTTCCATGAAGTAAATCAAGATGAAGTATTTCAAGATTTGATTTTATGGTTAGATAAGCATATTGTATGAGAAGAAACCTCACTTTTTTGAAGTGAGGTTTCTTTAAGAAGATGGAGGAATAGTTATGAGTGAATTTGTTAATAAAGAATATGTAGAAATAGATTTTCAAGATGTCTTGATTAAAGAAGAGGAATTGAAAAATTGTACATTCATAAAATGCCGTTTTAGAGGGATAGATGCATCGGAAGTTTATACTGAAAATTGTAATTTCATAGAATGTGATTTTACTGGTGCTCTTTTTAACGCTTCTATCCATAAAGGAACTACATTTGCGAATTGTAAGTTTGTTGGTGCGAATTTATTCGTATCAAAGTTTGAAGAATGTAAAATGACTGGTTCTGATTTTGAAGAAGCGAATTTAGACGGAATAACTATCATATCGGGTGATTGGTCATATACGAATTTAAGGTTCGCGAACTTAAGTAAACAAATGTTAAAGGGTATACGTTTAATTGAAGCGGACCTATATGAATGTAATTTAGAAAAAGCAGATTTACGTGAGGCGGATTTAACAGGTGCACAATTAGGCAAGGCGAAACTTAGTGGTGCAGATTTAAAAGGAGCGGTAGTTGATAGAATTGATTTTACAAGTTTTAATTTAAAAAATGTGAAATTAGATATAGCGCAGGCAGTTGCAGTAGCAAGATGTTATGGGGCTAAGGTGAACTAAATTGTTTGAAAAACCGTTCAAAGTGCTGAACGGTTTTTCAAATCATAATAGTAGTATAATAGTAAATGAGGTGTTCATACTATGGAAGATAAAACATTAGGTATACTACTAGATGTAGTTGGGGAATTATTTTCAGATGAAATATCAATTGCCGTTTCGAATACGAAAGAATATATTTACTATCGGCCAAGTAAACGAATTGATTTAAAGATTAGCGCCGGGGATCCTATTAAGGAAGGGACGATTGCTCATAAAGCAATGGTAACGAAGCAAAAAGCCTCTGAGTTTATTAACCGGGACGTTTTCGGTATTCCTTATCATGGAATGGCCGTACCGTTTTCAAATAATGGGAAGATTGAAGGGTGCGTGACGGCAATTTATCCCGCTTTAACGGATGGAAAGTCAGTCGTTACTTTAAAAACAACAGACGGATGGGTTCCGGTTCCTTTCTCAAAGGTGATGTATTTAGAAGCTAAAGATAAAAAGACGTATGTGAATTCAGAAGAGTTAACAGGAACACATAAGTACTCGCTACAAGAATTCGAATACTTGTTGCCGAAAGATTCCTTTATTAGATGCCACCGTTCCTTTATTGTAAATGTTAATCATATTAAAGCGATTTACCCTGATACGCATTCTACTTTTGTACTTTCTATGGATAACGGAGAGAGGGTACCAGTGAGTCAGTCATACGCTAGGTATTTTCGTAAGCTTCTAGGATTCTAAATTTTTCTGCTTTAGAACCTAGATTTGCTGTTTTATCTGAATTTTCGGCATTGTGTACAAAAATCCCTATTTTGATAGTGTTAATGTGTAAAATAATTATGAATATTCATTGAGAGAGGGATTACATATGGAGAATAATTTAGATAGAATTAGGGATCAACGTTTCAAAGATCGAGTAGTTACACCTGAAGAGGCAGCTTCATGGATTGAAAGTGGAATGACTTTAGGTTTAAGTGGATTTACACGTGCTGGGGATGTAAAAGCAGTCCCATTTGCGCTGGTGAACCGAGTGAAGAATGATAAATCTTTTAAAGTAAATGTTTATACAGGGGCTTCCTTAGGTTCGGATGTAGATAAATTATTTGCTGAGGCAGGAATTTTAGGGAAAAGATTGCCTTTCCAAGCCGATGCGACTATGCGAAAAGGAATTAATAACGGAGACTTTTTATTTGTGGATCAGCACTTATCTCATACAGCAGAGCTACTCCGTGCTGACGTTATGGATATAGATGTTGCTATTTTGGAAGCGGTTGCGATTACTGAAGATGGTATGATTATTCCAACCACTTCAATTGGAAATTCCTTAGCATTTTCCTTAAATGCTAAGTCCATTATTATTGAAATGAATATGGCTCAATCTACACAACTAGAGGGGCTGCATGATTTATATGAACCAGGTAAACAAGGGGAAAGACTTACAATTCCGCTCGTAAAAACGGATGATCGAATTGGAACAATTGGTATCCCGATTGATGCTGAAAAAGTGAAGGGGATTGTGTTTACGAATCAACTGGATTCACCATCGACAATTGTTCCTCCAGATGAAGAAACTGTCATTATGGCACAACATTTAATAGAGTTCCTTCGAGAAGAAGTTAAAGTAGGCCGATTAACAAAGAGTTTAGCACCGTTACAATCGGGAATTGGTTCAGTTGCTAATGCAGTATTGCACGGCATGCTAGATTCGGAGTTTGAAGATTTAGAAGTGTATTCTGAAGTTTTACAAGATGCGGTCTTTGATCTAATGGACGCTGGGAAAGTTAATTTTGCTTCCTGCTGCTCGATCACGCTTTCTGAAGAGAAAATGCAACAAGTATTTTCTAACTTTGAAAAATACCGAGACAAATTAATGATGCGCCCGCAAGAGATTTCTAATCACCCTGAAATCATTCGCCGCCTTGGATTGATCTCGATTAATACTGCTTTAGAATTAGATATATACGGAAATGTTAACTCTACTCACGTTTTAGGTACAAAGATGATGAATGGTATTGGTGGTTCTGGTGACTTTGCAAGAAATGCACGTCTAGCTATATTTGTTACGAAATCGATTGCAAAAGGTGGTAACATTTCAAGTATCGTTCCTTTCGTTTCTCATGTAGATCATACGGAACATGATGTAGATGTTATCGTTACTGAACAAGGGTATGCTGACTTAAGAGGGCTTGCGCCAAGAGAAAGAGTGGAACTTATTATTGAGAATTGCGTACATCCAATGTATCGTGAACAGCTACGAGCTTATTACGAGGAAGCAAAAACAAGAGGTGGACAAACTCCTCATATTTTAGAAAAAGCTTTTTCTTGGCATACAAACTATGCTAAAAATGGGACAATGCTTGAAGAGATAGTAGAAACTGTTTAGAAGTGTAAAAATGATTCTTAATATAATATGCTATACAGGTTAAAAGAAAAAGAACGCCAATTCTCAGGAATGTGAAGTGACCCCTAAAAGTTAGACACGGTTATTTCATTAGGCAGCTTGATCCAAATGAGTCCGGTATTGTACCGGGCTCATTTTTAATTT
>NZ_JAKUHE010000023.1:0-50966 GCF_022664315.1 Bacillus cereus group sp. BfR-BA-01309 | reverse complement strand
GCTTGATAATAGGAGGTAACGATACTGCCTCGTGTGGAGTGTTATACCCCTCGTCCCTTTGGGGCTGCGAGAACACGATGAAGCACTAACTCGTGTAAATTTGATTAAATTGTATAGATTTAGTTAAGTTTATCGTATCGGAGTGCAAACTTATTTATGAACAAATGGATCTTGCTTATAATCTTATTATTACCACCACTATACATTCTTTATATGACGTTTCGAATGAAGAATGTTGCTCGTGAAAAATTGAGTAATCACTCTCCATACGTTCTTATATTAGGTGCAAAGTTATTTGGAGATAGACCGTCTTTATCTCTTCAAAACCGTTTGGATGTAGCGTTGGAATATTTATATTCCCATCCAGAAGCGAAAGTAATTGTTTCAGGTGGTCAAGGGGAAGATGAAGATATACCGGAAGCTCATAGTATGAGAAACTATTTAATGGTACATGGTATAGAGGAGAGTCGTATTTTAATAGAAGATCAATCTACAAATACGTATGAGAATGTAAAGTTTAGTATGGATTTATATAATGTGAAACATGCGGTAGTTGTAAGTAATACGTATCATTTATATAGAACGAAAATAATTGCAAAGCGTTTAGGCATGAAGATGGAGGCACTAGCCGCTGAAACACCAATGCGATCTAAGAGGAAAATGTATGTACGTGAATATGCTGCAGTAATGAAAACAATATTGTTCGACCGTTAGAGCTCAAATGGGAGCTCTTTTTTTGTAGAATAATGCGTATCATTTGAAATGAATTCCATCTTCCATCAAAATAAAGGAAACAACGATAAAGGAGTTGTATTTGTGATTCAATTTAATCATGTGTCAAAAGCGTATGAAGATGGCACGAAAGCAGTGGATTCATTGCATTTAGAAATTAAAAAGGGAGAGTTTTTTGTCCTTATTGGTCCGAGTGGTTGCGGGAAAACAACGACAATGAAAATGATTAATCGTTTAATTGAAACGACTGAAGGATCGATTTTAATCGATGGAAAAGATATTCAACAATATAATATAAACGAGTTACGTTGGAATATAGGATACGTGTTGCAACAAATCGCTTTGTTCCCGCATATGACAATTGCAGAAAATATTGCAGTTGTTCCTGAAATGAGAAAATGGAGCAAAGAAAAAACAAAAGCCCGTGTCGATGAATTGCTACAGATGGTCGGGCTAGATCCAGACGTATATCGCGATCGTATGCCTGATGAATTGTCAGGAGGTCAAAAGCAGCGCGTTGGTGTTATACGGGCATTAGCCGTAAATCCGAAAATCGTTCTTATGGACGAACCATTTAGTGCATTAGATCCACTAAGTAGGGAGCAGCTTCAGAAGGATATTGTACAATTGCAAAAAAAGATTCAAAAAACAATTGTATTTGTAACGCATGATATGCAAGAAGCGTTATCGCTTGGCGATCGTATTTGCATTATGAAAGAAGGAAAAGTTGTTCAATTAGATACACCAGAAGGAATTGTACATAATCCGAAAAATGAATTTGTAGAGGAGTTCATTGGAAATCGTGGACGACCTTGGTATGAGGGCATGAATATAGGAGATGTAATGCCGCTAGACGATCGCACACGAGTTGAAGGGATTGCTTTATCTTTGCATTCTCCTTTACAAGAAGCACTTATTCGCTTACAAGCTGAAGAATCAGTGCCAGTTGAAGAAAATGGTCAATATGTTGGAACTTTAACAAGTCGTCATATTGTCAATTACATAGTTGAACAAATGAAGGAAAGAGGCTAAACAGTGACTGATTTTATACAAACGTTCCAAGAACGAAAAATAGAATTACTTACTGCATTAAGTGAGCATTTACAAATATCGCTTATTTCATTATTTTTTGCAGTAATTATTGCAGTGCCGCTTGGCATTTTATTAACGAGAAAAGAACGAATGGCGGAGTTTATTATAGGAACTTCTGCAGTTATGCAGACGGTCCCATCACTGGCATTACTCGGACTTTTAATTCCATTAGTAGGAATTGGAAAACTTCCAGCTATTATTGCATTAGTTGTGTATGCACTATTACCTATTTTACGAAATACATATACAGGAATAAGGGAGTTAGATGAATCTTTAATCGAAGCAGCGAGAGCTATGGGGATGAATAGCTGGAGAAGACTGTGGAAGGTAGAGCTTCCTCTTGCATTACCAATTATTATGGCCGGTATTCGTACGGCGATGGTATTAATTGTTGGAACGGCTACATTAGCAGCTCTTATAGGTGCTGGGGGGCTCGGTAAACTCATATTGCTAGGTATCGATCGAAATGATCATGCACTTATCATTTTAGGGGCCGTACCAGCCGCGTTACTCGCTTTATTCTTTGATGTAGTACTTCGAGTACTTGAGAGTCCAAAACGCTCTTCTAAGCGTGTTATATTGACGATATGTATTGTTTGTATAATGATTGCTTCTCCATTTCTTTGGAATACACAAAAGAAAGATATTGTTATTGCTGGCAAACTTGGATCAGAACCTGAAATTTTAATTCAAATGTATAAGCAACTTATCGAACAAGATACCGATTTACATGTAGAATTAAAACCAGGTCTTGGAAAAACAGCATTTGTATTTGAAGCATTGAAATCAGGTGAAGTAGATATATACCCTGAATTTTCGGGAACAGCTTTATCTACTTTCGTGAAAGAAGAGCCAAAAAGCACAAATCGGGATGAAGTATATGAGCAAGCTCGCACTGGAATGGAAAAGAAATACGATATGGTGATGTTGAAGCCGATGGAGTATAACAATACGTATGCACTAGCTATGCCGAAAAAAATAGCAGATCAAAATAATATAAATACAATTTCTGATTTAGGAAAAATGGCACAGGATGCGAAAGTAGGATTCACATTAGAATTTGCTGATCGTGAAGATGGTTATAAAGGAATGCAAAAATTATATAACTATAAGTTTGCAAATGTGAAAACGATGGAACCGAAACTACGTTATAGTGCAATTCAATCAGGGGATGTTAACGTAATCGATGCATATTCAACTGATAGTGAACTTGAGCAATACGGACTGAAAGTGCTAAAAGATGATAAAGGATTATTCCCACCATACCAAGGTGCACCGTTATTAAGAAAAGAGACGTTACAGAAATATCCTGAACTTGAAAAAGTATTAAATAAATTATCTGGGAAGATTACCGATGAAGAAATGCGAAAAATGAATTATGAAGTAAATGTGAATGGTAAAGGTAGTGAAGAAGTAGCAAAACAATTTTTACAAAAAGAGAATTTACTTCGTTAATTTTACAAGAAATATACAAATTTATATGTATGAAATGACCGTTCATTACAAAATGAACGGTTTTTTTGTGCATACTTATACATTTTTTCAAAAAAGTATTCCATTTTTCTTCATTTTCTTTTAGAATAAGTAATGTTTTCCTGAAAAAATATAAGAGAAACGTCTATTAGAGAAAAAGGTGACTTTAATAGTTGAACGAACATAACACCTAGAATGACAGATGGGGTGGTACAAATAGAAAAGAAGTTAGGATTTTTTCCATTAATTGCATTAGTAGTCGGAACAATGGTTGGTGGCGGTGTTTTTAGTTTACCGCATGATTTAGCAGTAGGAGCAAATAGCGGCTCTATAATAATTGGCTGGTGTATTACAGCGATGGGAATGATTCCACTCGCGCTCGTATATCAAACGTTAGCAAGACAAAAACCAGAGCTTGAGGGCGGAATTTATAGTTATGCACGTGCTGGTTTCGGTGAATATATTGGATTTAACAGTGCTTGGGGATACTGGTTAGCAGGAATTTTAGGAAACGTTGCAACAATCATGTTACTGTTTAGTACATTAGGTTATTTCTTCCCAATTTTTAAAGGTGGAAATAATGTTGCGTCTATCGTAGGAGCATCACTTTTATTATGGACACTTCATTTTCTAATTTTATTTGGAATTCGTGAAGCATCTATTATGAATGTTATTGCAACGATAGGGAAATTAGTTCCAATCGTATTATTTATTGTTGTAATGGTAACAGCGTTTCGCTGGGATACATTTACACATGATTTTTGGGGAGAAGGAACGATCTCAGTTTCCTCTATACTGGGCCAAGTGAAAAATACAATGCTTGTAACTCTTTGGGTTTTCATTGGGGTTGAAGGAGCGGTTGTATTATCTGGTAGAGCGAAAAATAGCCGAGATGTTGGTAAAGCGACAGTACTTGGACTTATTTTAGTAATGTCTATTTATATTTTAATTTCTGTCTTGTCAATGGGAGCGATGTCAAGAGGAGAGCTTTCCGTGTTAGAAACTCCGTCAATGGGACATGTATTAGAGCATGTTGTTGGGACATGGGGCGCAGTTGCGATTAACATCGGATTAGTTGCTTCACTTGTAGGTACATTAATAGGCTGGTTTTTACTTGTTTCTGAAATTTCCCACGTAGCAGGAAAAGATGGCGTGTTTCCGAAAGTCTTTACGAAAACAAATAAAAAACAAACGCCACATATGGCATTATGGATCTCAAATGGCGTTGCCCAAATTATATTTATAATCGTTCTGTTTTCAGAATCGACATATCAAATTATGTATTTCATAGCGTCAACATCAATTTTAGTACCATATTTATTATCAGCGTTATTCCAATTCAAATTAGTTATTACAAACGAACTAAAAGATGCAAAAGTAAAAAACGGCTCGTTAGCTTTAATTGCTTCTATTTATTCTGTATGGCTTCTATATGCAGCAGGTTTGAAAAATTTATTACTTGTTTCAATCGTATATGGAATCGGGATTATTGTTTACGTGTATGCAAGAAAAGAAAAAGGAAATCGTTGTTTTAGAGGTATTGAGAGATATGTAATGTGGGCAATTGTTATTGCAGCTATCACATCAATCTATATGTTATTGACTGGAAATATAAAAATGTAAAAGTCCTTTTAAATAAAGGGCTTTTTTCTTTGTCTAGAGAATATTTAATACATAAGATATTCAGGAGGGATGAAAATGGAAGAAAAAGAACAGTTAACCAGAATTGTTGATTTAGCGAGTGAAGTAAGGAAAGTATTAGTGCAAGAATCCTTTTTTAATCATCATCCTGAACTACGAGGAGTGATTGAAAATTTAGCAAGTGCTGTAGAGAATTTGGCGGAATTACAGCAAAATACAGATGAAAACGCTGAAGATCGATTACGATATGTACTTGCTAAAATGAAAATTGCACATAATGCCATTTTACAAGAGAAAAAAGCATTTCCATCTCATTAATATACGTTTTCATTTTGAACCTGGCGGATAACGTCAGGTTTTTTGTTTCTAGTTTTTCGTTTCTCTCATACACTAAGAATAGTATGAAAAAAAGAAGGTGACGAAGGTGAAATTACATAAAGCTCTTCAGCCAAGTTTTATAAAAAGAATGTACTATATGAGGTTTATCGGAAAGTTTACAAAAGCAGAGAGAGAGAAGAATGGAGAGAACTTCTTTGTACAATGCCTATCGCCAATACCATTCACGTTACAAGAGCAATTAAAAAATGAACCATACGTATTTGAAGGTTTATGTAGCAATAAAAAGAATGAAAAAGTCTTTTCGGAATTAAAGAAAAGAAAATTAGAAAAGCAACTGGTTATGTTTCGTCTCTATTACGAGAGAGGACATATATATGTGGAGTTAATTTGTGCAGAAGAACCGCGAGAAATGGCTAATGGCTATAAAATGATTCCAGTACCTAAAGTTTCTGAATACAAAAAAGGAGAGTCTTTAGAAAGAAAACTTGGAAATGGCTATTTGTCATTTCTAATGCCAAAATATCCGAAAGACTTTGAGCCTCCTGAATTATTGTGGCACGATGGAAGGTTATATGGAAATATATCTTTAAAGTCATCATCAATTAGCTCAATTGCCTATTTTGAACAGCAGCGGGAATGTAAGTATATAGACTTTAATGACTGGGTGAAGCATGTAGAAATAGCGGTAGAAGATCAATTGTATTTTGTAAGTAATCACATGTATGAGCAATTAAAAAAACGAATGACTGAAGAAGGTAAGCGTGTAGAAGTAGAGGAAATAAAAGTGCACAAGGATGAATGGGAATGGGATGAGCGTGAATCCGTCTTTTTACAGTATGTAAAAAGTTTTGTACGTAATAAAGGGCTCTATTTGGATGAAACGGACATTTATAATTTCCATATAAGTGCGAAAACAAATATGTTGACGATTCTTGGTGGTATACCAGGCGCCGGGAAATCCCGTTTTGTGCAAGCTTATGCAGAAGCACTTGGATTACAGTATGGGGAAGAATTGGTGTGGATTCCGATTTCACCATCGTATCAAGAACCACATGATTTACTTGGTTATCTTCACCCAAATGGTACTTTTATTGAAAGTGAAACAAAATTAGTTCGGGCGTTAATGAAGGCAAAAGAAAATCAAAATCAGCTTTATATAATCGTTTTTGATGAAATGAATATGTCACATATTGAGCATTGGTTTACTCCATTTCTATCTGTTCTTCAACTTGAAAAGCAAAACCGTATTTTAAATTTGTATGAAGGTGTACAAGAAAAAGAAAATCCAATTCCACCAACAATTGAAATTGGTGAAAATATTATATTTGTAGGTACAGTAAATTTTGATGAAACAACGAAAGAGCTCTCAGATCGATTATTAGATCGGACGAATTTAATAACGTTACAAAAGATTCCGTTTTGTGAGATGTGTATGGAACAAGAGAAAATTGTATTACAACCACCTTTGAAAGTAACTGCAGGAGAATTTCGTATAAGTTGGGTCAGAAATAAAGCGATGATCGAGGTGTTTTCTGAAGAAGAGTTAGAGCTATTAGATAAGTTACATGTTGTATTGTCATCACACGATATGTCAAAGGGAATTTCATTTCGATGTGCAAATGCAATCGCTACTTATTTGCAAAATATACCGTTTCAAAATAATCATTCCTATATGATCAGTAGAGAAGAAGGATTTGATTTACAAATCAAGCAGCGTGTATTGACGAAAATAAGAGGGACTGAAATGATGGTGGGCTCTTTACTTTCTGAAGAAGTAAAAAGGGGGGCGACATTAGTACCTCTTTTACAATCGCAACTTGCAAACAGAGTATCTACATTTGAACACTCTTTAGCATATATAAGAGAAAAGCGTAGAGAACTGGAGTTGTATGGCTATGCAAAATGAAGGGCGATATGAAACAGAAATCGTTGATACGAAAGAAACACTCCCTTTTGTATTAAAGTTAATCATTGGATCGGAGGCAAAAGGGGAAAATATATTATTAAATCGTCTTTGTACATCTACTACAGCATTAGTTCAATGTATTTATAAAGTACAAGAATTAAAACCAATAAGATTGCATTACCATTATGAAAGTCCAATGAATATTACTTTTATATGGAATAAAGTATATGAGGGACAGAAAAATATAAAGGAATCAAAATATGAAATAAATGAAAAAAAACAAAAGGTATTAATATATGAACATGGAAAAACGGAATTCTTTTATCCATGGCGTTGTGGCTTATATCATTTTGAAGTGAATATAGAAGATAAAACGTATTATGGCGCTTTTCAAGTCGTTCCAAAAAATTTTTTTGATGATCAATTTGAAATGATTCAAAACTATGTAAAGTCAATTTTAAATGAGTTGATTTTAGATAGAGGTTATTATAAAAAGACTTTCTCTGCACTCAGTGATATTGAAGATTCTTCTTATTTAGTGTTACTTAGAAAGTTGCCGCAAAAAATGAAAAAGATAAAGCAAATTTTTAAGAAAATAGAATTGAGTTCAAATTTTATACATGAATATAAATGGGAAGAAAAGGAGCGGAAAGCAACGAGAAAAGGAGCCATAGTGGCGGAAAGAAAACCTTATGCAAAAAAATATAATCGTAAGTTTATAGAACAAAAAAATAGTAAGGAAAATGCTTTTCTTAAATTTAAAGCGATGCAATTTAATCTCTATTTACTTGAAGCTGAAAGTTTTTTACGTCAAACAATTGAAATATTAGAAAGAGCAAAAAAGAAGAAATCAGAAGAATTTCAGGCTGTAAAAACGATTATACAAACAATTGAGCGTAATGGATCAGTGACTGATAGAGAGAAACAAAAATATAAAAATATACATTTACTAAAAGAGGCGGATTTGCGAAAAAGTTCTATGAAGATACAAGAATATAAAATATTAGCGCATTTTGTACATGAAAGTGTACAATACTTTCAAACTTTAATGCATTCTCCATTTTGGAGAGAAGTTTCCGAAACGGGTAACATGGACTCACATAATTTACCGATACCACATCAACAACTACTACAGCATTTAGATTTACTTCCACAATATACAGATCAATCTCCATCTTTATTATTTGTTTATAAACCAACATTTTTAGTGTATGAATATTACGCTTTTTTTATCGTTATTTCCATGTTAGAGCAAATTGGTTTTGAGGCTATAAATTCCATCCGTGAACAAATACAAGAACATTTTTATGTAGATGGATTACAGGATGGAACGACAGTTGTTTTACACCGAGAGGATATGAGAGTACATGTCGCATTCAATGATTTAATTGAAACACATCCTCTTATTGCATTAAGTAAAGGGAGTAATTTTTATAATGGAGAAGATACGAAGAAGCCAGATATTCGTTTAGACTGTTATGTAAAGGAAGAAGGGAAATACGTATATCAATCTTCTATTATTATTGAAGTGAAGTATAGCCCAATGTACAATATTTTTCAGCACGTTGGAAATACGAAAGCAACTGAGCAAATGTATAAGTATTGGTCTATCAAATATGTAGAAGAACAGGATGGAAAGAGAGTCTATTATCGAAGGGCCATTTATGAAGTTATTTGTGTATATCCAGGAAGTCATATGCATAGTAAAAAAATTGAGTCCGGGTGTGGTGTGTTCTTACAATTATATCCATATAAAACGAAACAAGGGGAAGAGAAATTAGCCGGAAAACATGGGATGGTACAAATTTTTGAGAAGTGGTTAAAAAGTATGAAGAAGTAAAAGAAATCCTTTTTTATAAAGGATTTTTTTAGATTAAGAAGAATTATATGCAGTATAGAAGGAAGCTTCATATGATTTGAATTTGAAAGTAATATAAATATGGTGTTAGAAGAACGGTACATGAGGGATAAAAGACAATTAAGATGGAATTTAATTCATTTTGCAGAATATAATAAGTTGTAAATATTTTTAGTTGCATACGAAGATGTGTTCTTATATGATAGATAGTGAAAGCGTTATCAAAAACAGAGCGGCGATGGGAAAGGCGGGGAAATATGTTCCAGCGGGTTCAAACAAAGGAAGAACATTTTTGGTTCGAGCAACTATGGGGAGACTTTTGTGAAGAAAGAAACTTAATGTTCGTAGAACGTAATTTAAATCCATCACGATTTTTATTAATAGAAGATGAACATCATATCGGTACAGTAGAATGTATTAAGTATACGGTACCAGAGCAATCAAATTCTGAGTTTTTCTATCCGTTTTCTAAAAATGATTTAGTAAAAGATTTGAAAAATGTATATGAAATAGGCAAGTTAAGTATTGCGAAAACGTCTCGTGGGAGAGGACACTTCAAAAGACTAACAGCTATTTTATTTATGCATGCATTAGAAACGAAAGCAGAATGGTATATTGCAGCAGTTACAAAAAGAATGTATATGTATTTAGTAACACTTGGTTTTCCAATTGAACCGATAGATAAGCCATTTCAGTTTCATGATACTTTACAAGGTGTACCAGTACGAATTCATGCCCGGAAAGGGGCTACGCATTTGTATTCTTTAAAAGAATTTCGAGATGTAATTCAAGGGAATGCTCATGCACAGGCATTAATCGCAGAATACAGTAAGAATATTATGTTAACCAAATAAAGCGAAATAAATATATGCAATAAAGAGAATGCTATTTTAATATGAAATCATTCTTCATGAAAAAAGACCCTTATTATTGTAATAAGGGTCTAAAAGTTATAATCCAAATATACTAAAAATCATTTTGCGGCGCTTCGGTTTCTTTTCGCGTTCATATGTTGGTTTCGTATCTGGAGTTATATATATTGGCTCTTCTTTCTTGAGTGTAGCCTCTAGCTTTTGAATTCGCTCTAACATTTCCTCCATTTCACGACGATGTTGTAAAAGTTGATACGTAACAACATCATTTGCCTTATCTTGCATCTGTTCTTCCATTCGATCTAGCCTTCTTGTAATTGTGTTTAATTGAGCTGCTAATTGCTCAAAATCATGCGATGATATGTTTTGAACAATTGTATTTACTTGCGTTTTTAATTCTACAACATCGTTTGATGATGTTTTTGGAGTTGGGTGAGAGCTTGGAGACTGCTCTATTTGTGAAAGATGGTATTCTAACATTCGATCTAAATCTTCTTGTGTAAAAATAAAGTGACCATATTTATTTTTTTCTATCGTAAGATTTAATTGTTGTGCAATCCGGACAACAGCCTTTGGGCTAACACCTAATTTTTTTGCGATAAATGGTGTTTTATATTCCAAAATAATCCCTCCTATATATATCCTGTTGAATGATTTCGATCTATGAAGGAAGTTCCCTTCAAGTGTGACAAAAGAAGTGTGGAATCGGCAAAGAAAGTGTTTTTTCACGAAATGAAGCTATGAAGAATATATCGTGTATATAAAAATGTTTTATTGTAAGATTTAGAATCATTTGACTAAGGGAAATGAATTAGATTATCATAATGATAAATATCTTTTTTATGTATGCATATAATATATAAAAAGGTGGTTGCTAATGTAGAATTTTGTTAAAGTATTAGAATGCTTACTTCACTTGAATAAAATTAAGTAGGAGGTGGCTTCCTTGCTTACAATGTAAGTAAGGAGAAGTATTTGGACATATATAGTATAAGTATAGTGATTGTTTTAATTGCCTTAACGGCATTTTTCGTTGCAGCAGAATTTGCAATTGTTAAAGTGCGAAGTTCACGAATTGACTATTTAATTGCAGAAGGAAATAATCGCGCAACATCTGTCAAAACAGTCATTACAAACTTAGACGAATATTTATCTGCTTGTCAGCTAGGAATTACAGTTACAGCTCTGGGGATTGGGTGGTTTGGTAAACCTGCGTTAAAGCAAATGTTTGACACGCTTTTTGTGAATTTGAACATTTCTACTCAACTGGCAGACATTTTTGCTGTAATTTTAGTATTTTTGTTTATTACATTTTTACATGTTGTAATAGGGGAATTGGCCCCAAAAACTTTCGCGATTCAAAAAGCTGAACAAGTGAGTTTATTTGTTGCTAAACCGTTAATTTTCTTTTATCGTATGGCGTTTCCATTTATTTGGATCCTGAATGGATCAGCTCGAATTATTACGAAATTGTTAGGGCTGAAACCACCGAAAGGGCACGATGAGGTTCATTCAGAAGAAGAATTACGGTTATTAGTTTCAGAAAGTTACAAAAATGGAGAGATTAATCAATCTGAATATAAATATGTAAATAAGATCTTTGAATTTGATGATCGTATCGCAAAAGAAATAATGGTACCCCGAACTGAGATGCATATTATTAGTAAAGAAATGCCTGCTGAAGAAGCTTTGCAAAAAATGTCTCGGGAAAAATATACGAGATATCCAGTTGTAGATGGAGACAAAGATCACGTAATAGGCTTTGTAAACTTTAAAGATATTTTCACAGATTTTGTGCAGCATAATGCAGTAAGTAATAAGAAAGTAGAGCAGTATATTAGGCCAATCATTTTAGTTATCGACTCTATCCCAATACACGACTTATTTGTAAAAATGCAAAAAGAAAGAACGCATATTGCCATATTGATAGATGAATATGGTGGTACATCTGGACTTGTTACAGTTGAAGACATTTTAGAAGAAATAGTTGGAGATATTCAAGATGAGTTTGATACAGATGAACAGCCAGAAATTCAACAAGTTAGTGAAACGAAAACAATTCTAGAGGGAAAAGTGCTTGTTAGTGAAGTGAATACGTTATTAGGTTTAACGATTGATGATAATGGTGTTGATACAATAGGTGGCTGGATTTTAACGAAAAATATAGAAATTGCTGAAGAGGATTTCATTGAAATTGAAAATTATAAGTTTTGTGTGAAAGAATTAGATGGACACTATATAAAGAGACTAGAAGTTACAAAAACTGTAGAATCAATTGTTATTTTAGAAGATGAAAAACAAATTAAATTTCAAGAACAAATTAGTTCGTAGACTCTGCTATATGGCAGAGTTTTTTTGAGCATAATGTTTTTGACAGAATAAGGGCTATGATACAATGGCATAAGTCAGACCTTTCACTAGGTGAAGTATTGTTGTATACATATATTTGGAAGGAGAAGAATTATGAAAAAGCATTTATATATAAACGGAGATTGGAAGTCTGTAAACACGTATAAACCATTATACGCACCATATTCTGAAGAAACGTTAGCGGAAATTGCACAAGGAACGGAAGAAGATGTACAAGAGGCTGTTACTGCTGCAAAAAATGCAATGAAAAAAATGAATACATTATCTGCATATGATCGTGCGACTATTTTAGAGAAGGTTGCACAAAAAATGGATGAAAGAAGAGAAGAATTTGCAGAAATTATTGCAAAAGAGGCTGCAAAACCAATTCGTGCTGCTAGGGGAGAAGTAGATCGTACCGTTCAGACATACAAATTTGCGGCGGAAGAAGCGAAGCGTATATACGGCGAGACACTGCCACTTGATGCAGCACCTGGTGCAGATGGACGTATTGCATACACAATACGAAAACCGATTGGGGTTATAGGAGCTATTACACCATTTAATTTCCCATTAAATTTAGTGGCACATAAAATTGGCCCTGCAATTGCTGCTGGAAATACAGTTGTGTTAAAACCAGCTGATCAAACGCCATTATCGTCTTACGCATTAGTTGAACTATTTGAAGAGGCAGGATTGCCAAAAGGGGCTTTAAATATTATTTCTGGTCCTGGTTCAACTGTAGGTGAGGCGCTAGTTACAAATGATGATGTTGCTTCCATTACTTTTACGGGAAGTCCGAAAGTTGGAATCGGAATTAAGGCAAAGGCTGGGTTAAAGCGAGTTACGTTAGAACTAGGATCAAACGCTGCTGTTATTATTGATGAAGATGTAGAATTAACAGATGAATTAATTGAACGTGTAAAATGGGGTGCATTTGTTAATAATGGACAAGTTTGTATTTCGGTACAACGTGTTTTTGTACATGAAAAGAGAATGGATGAATTTCTTTCAAAGCTAAAGAAAGCGATGGAAACAGTTGTTGTTGGTGATCCATTACTTGAAGAAACGGATGTATCGGCTTTAATTTCGAAAAAAGATGTAGAGCGAATTGAAATGTGGGTGCAAGAAGCTATTAAGGAAGGGGCAGCTGTTTTATACGGTGGTAAGAAACATGATGCAAGGATTTTTGAACCAACTGTATTAACAAATGTTCCAGAGTATGTATCTGTACAGTGCCAAGAAGTATTTGGTCCACTTATGACAGTAAATACATTTAAAGAATTTGATGAAGCAATAGAGCAAGTAAATCATTCACGTTACGGTCTACAAGCAGGTGTATTTACAAATAATTTGTTTAAAGCAATGCGTGCAATTGATGAGTTAGAAGTTGGTGGTGTCATGATTAATGACATTCCAACGTTTAGGGTAGATCATATGCCATACGGTGGTGTGAAAGAAAGCGGCACAGGGCGTGAAGGAATTAAATATGCAATAGAAGAGATGACAGAAATGAAATTAGTGTGTATTAAAAAATAAAGTAGATCGAGCTAAAACATCGTAATAAAAAACGAGCAGGAAATGTTTACGATTCCATACTCGTTTTTTATTGTTTGTTTTATGTTTCTCGATACGATTTCATTTAATCAAGTGTACCTTTTACTTCATTTCTTGTTTGAAAATAGCATCTTCTACATAAATTTGTTCTTTGTCAACAGCTGTACTATGGGATAATACTAAACCGATTGGTGTTTCTATACCTTTATTTTGAACAATTGTAAAAGGAACATTTTTTTCATTTGCTAATTTAATGTATTTTGATAAATGTGGGTAAGCAATGCCACCATTTAGGAATATTTGTAATGATTGAGAAGAGCGCATGTTACTAGCTACTTCAGAATATACATTACTTTGCATTACTTGACCGATGGTTAAAGCGATTTCTACACGCTCACGTAATGTAGTTAAATACATATTACGTTCTTCTGGTTTGTTCTGCTTTTGGCCGTAAATGCCTTCTTGGAGATAATCTTCCACATTTTTATTTACCATATTTTTCACACCTTTCATTTTCTATTGTACGAAAGAATGAGGCAGGATGCAAAAAAAGTCGCATCGAATGTAAAAAAAATTGAATGAAAGGAAGGAAAATAGAATGTATCAATCTAAACAATTAATAAAGGCATTAAAAATTTTATCAACACATATTAACAAAATGTGACAATAATCTATTAACGAATCGCATTTTTTGTGTTAATATTCAAAATATAAAGGGTGTTCGTCGTATGGAAATGGAGGGAATGGGGGTTTTTCCAATCGATAAGGATATTAAAGAAGTATTTTGTTCGCACTTGAAAAACAACAGGCACCAATTCGTTGAGAACTGGAAAAACAAAATGATAATTTCCGATAAAGATCCATTTAAACTAGAAGCAGTTCAAAATGGAGAGGATTTATTAGAGTTAATTATCGAACTTACAATGGAAGAAAAAGATATAGATTATCTTCAGCCATTATGCGAGAAAATTGCTATTGAACGTGCAGGAGCAGATGCGAATATTGGAGATTTTGTTTATAATGCAAACGTGGGAAGAAATGAGCTTTTTGAAGCGATGTGTGAATTAGAGGTTAGCGCACGTGAATTGAAACCAATTATGGCTCAAATACATACTTGTTTTGATAAATTAATTTATTATACTGTTTTAAAATACTCGGAAATTATATCAAGAAATTTAGAGGAAAAACAGCAATATATTAACGAAACACATAAAGAAAGGCTGACGATATTAGGGCAAATGTCAGCTAGTTTTGTACATGAATTTCGTAACCCACTTACTTCGATTATGGGATTTGTCAAATTATTAAAGGCAGATCATCCGAGTTTATCGTATTTAGATATTATTTCGCATGAATTAGACCAATTAAACTTTCGGATTTCGCAATTTTTACTCGTATCGAAAAAAGAAATGTGGACGGAATCAGAACAATTTTGGCTTAATGATTTGTTTCAAGATATTATACAGTTCTTATATCCTAGTTTGGTTAATGCAAATGTATCGATTGAAAAGAATTTGCCGTACCCAATTCCGCTTGTTGGTTATCGGAGTGAAGTGAGACAAGTATTTTTAAATATATTAATGAATTCAATTGACGCTCTTGAATCGATAAAAGAAGAACGAAAAATTATCGTTGATGTATTTGAAGAAAATCAAGCAATTCGAATTGTAATAAAAAATAATGGACCAATGATTCCAGCTGAAAATGTAGAAACGATTTTCGAACCATTTGTAACTACTAAAAAGTTAGGAACTGGTATTGGGTTATTTGTATGTAAACAAATTGTAGAAAAACATAATGGGTCCATCATGTGTCGTTCAGATAACGATTGGACAGAATTTCAAATTGAGTTTCAAAAATAAACAGTCTACACCAAATGAATGGTGTAGACTGTTTTAATTTGTAAGGATAACGGCTTCTAATTTAGGATCCTTCGTTGAATAACCTAAAATTGAAATGGTATAAATGATGTTCGGTTCGACTTTGAAATTCGGTATAGTTAGCAAGACACTTGCATTATCTGCGAGTGAAACTTCAATATCTGCTGTACCAGGGCTAACTTCTAAAAAATCTGTAATTTGTTTAAAGAGTACATTTTCAAATAAATGATCTCCACCTTTTAAACTTACATTTACAACAGGGGTATCCGGAGAAAAATGTGCAAAGCGTATTTTTGCTTGACCAGCTGGTAAATGTGTATTATCAAGCATAGGTTGTAATTGTAGATGATTGTCACTATTTATTGCGGCAAAAGTATAAGAGTGATTTCCCATTATCGGTACTAAAGCTGAAAAGATGGGAGTTTCATTGTCGACAGGAACAATATCTATACGGTATTTACCTTGTACTAATGTTAAATAGGGACTAAATTGTTTAAATGAAATATTTTTAATAACCTTTTGTCCGTTTACTAAAATGTCAACCGCAGGTGTATTGGAAGCTGAGTGAAAAAACCTTATATGTGATGGTAAAGCAGCTTCTTGTGAATCTCTTTTTTCATATGCCTGTACAAGTTTCGTAAGCGTATCATAATATTTCATATATAGTTCTACATATTTTTTCGGATTATGAAATTGATAGTAACGAGCGAGCTGTTCGTAACGTGCAGCTTCTTGTCCATATTTTTCGATTTCAGATTGAGACATGAACATTCCTCCTTTGTCATCATTAACACTATATGCTTAGCAAGAAAGAGGTTATGCAAAAAAATTGTTTCTAAAAGGAGGAAAGTTGAAAATAAGTAAAAAATATTGCTTATGGTAAGTGTAGTTTAGGTGAACGAGAGTTATAAATTTCTAGAGGACACAATAATATTTCCTCCAAATGAGCTGATGAAGTTCGTATTTTGAAATGAAGACTTAAGAGTGAAACAAGTGAAATATCGAAAACATGTCCCAAATTCTTAGAAAACTAGGGATTTTTTAAATTATGGGCGAATACACATACAAAGTGATAATTGTCCTACATAAATTATAAAGGAAAGGTAATTTGAAATTGAGGAAAGGAATGAAATATTGGGATGGGGATATCCCGCAAGGATTTGTGAGTGGAGTTATGGAAGATTTTGTGCTTTAGGCTGTAGGATGAAATTTGAATTTGTAATGCTATTGTTTCTATTTACGTTAGCAAGTGAAGGTATTAACTGATAAAAGAGCGTCGTGCCGAACTGATTAATGTGGTTAATCGGTTCTTTTTTTAATGTATAAAACGGATGATGATGTATGTGAAATCTTGGTTTCTTTAAAATAATTGCTATGCATTTAGTGGGATTAATTGTCGAGATTTGTTTGAAAATATGCAATATAAAGTAGGAGAATAGGAAGGAGTTTAAAGGGAGTTTCGTCGAAGTTTACACAATGTCGGCAATTGAGGGAAGCTGACATTATGTTAAGAAAACATGTAGTGAAACATTTATTTTATATAAAGGAGGGTTAGTTGAGCGTATAAATAAGGGTTGGTCTTCGAATTTAGTTCTGAATTTTCTGTTTTTAAAGTTGGTATTAAGCACTCATTTGTATATTTTATAATAGTTTTTTGATAAAATCACTGCTTTCGCAGAGGGTTCTTTTTTATGAAAGAAACGTCAATTTTCTTCATATATATATACAAATTGGAGAAATGGGGGAGCGCTATGCGCGATTACTTAATTAAACCACTTGTTGGTCAGCCGTATCCAATGATTTCACATGGAAAAGGTGTGTATTTGTATGATCAAAACGGAAATAAATATTTTGATGGCTCGTCAGGGGCAATTACGGCAGGTATTGGGCATGGCGTAAAGGAGATTGCGGACGTTATCAAAAAGCAAGCAGAGGAGATTGCTTTCGTTTATAGATCACAGTTCACGAGTGAACCAGCTGAAAAATTAGCGAAGAAATTAAGCGATTTAAGTGTAGGAGATTTGAACTGGAGCTTTTTTGTGAATAGTGGTACGGAAGCAAATGAAACAGCTATGAAAATTGCAATCCAGCATTTTCAAGAGCGAGGTATTCAAGGGAAACATAAAATTTTGTCACGATGGATGAGTTATCACGGTATTACGATGGGAGCCTTATCAATGTCTGGGCATCCACTGCGCAGACAACGTTTCGTGTCAATTTTAGAAGATTATCCAACTATTCCAGCTCCATATTGTTTTAGATGTCCGGTACAAAAGGTATATCCAACTTGTCAGCTTGCTTGTGCGACTGAACTAGAAAGATCAATTGAAAGAATTGGTGCAGAACATATCGCAGCTTTTATCGCTGAACCGATTATCGGAGCAGCTGGAGGCGCAGTCGTCCCGCCGAAAGAATATTATAAAGTTATTAAAGATATTTGTAGTCATTACGATATTTTATTTATTGCCGATGAAGTAATGACTGGACTTGGTCGTACTGGTGCTTGGTTTGCGATGGAGCATTGGGGTGTAGAACCGGATATTATGACTCTTGGTAAAGGTTTAGGAGCTGGATATACACCGATGGCAGCGACGATTGTAAGTGACCGTGTTATGGAGCCAATTTTACGAGGATCACGTTCAGTAATGAGTGGGCATACGTTAAGTGCAAATCCATTATCAGCAGCAACAGCTCTAGCTGTTATTGAGTATATGGAGAAACATAATCTACCTGAAAAAACAGCAGAAAAAGGAGAGTATTTAATAAAAGGACTACAAAAAGTTCAGCAACAATCGACAATCATTGCTGATGTGCGAGGAAAAGGTTTGCTGATTGGAGTAGAATTGCAACCGTTTACAAAGGCGTCAGAACTTATTTCGGTTGCAGCTAAAAATGGTCTTCTTTTATACCAAGCTGTTTCAGGGCAAGCAGGAAAAGAAGATAGTGCACTGCTTGTAGCACCGCCAATGACAACTACATATTCCGAGTTAGATGAATTACTTTCAATTTTTGCAAAAAGTGTAGAAGAAATGATGCAAAAAGGAGGGCATAGTATCGCATGACAACTATTACGAATACATTCGGTAAATTAAAAGAAATAGAGGAAGTAATTTCTTTGTTCCACGATGATATGACATTAATGTTCGGAGGATTTGGGGGGATTGGATCCCCTCCATCTTTAATACAGGCGATTTTAGAAAAAGAAGTTACAAATTTAAATTTAATAGGAAATGACACGGGATTTCCTGATGTAGGAATCGGTCGTCTCGTTACGAATGAAAGAGTAAAATCATTAATTACCTCACATATTGGTTCAAATCCAAATGCGGGAAGACAGCTAAATGAAGGAAGGTTACAAATCGAGTTTTCTCCTCAAGGAACATTAGCAGAGCGTATTCGTGCTGGTGGTGTAGGACTTGGAGGCGTATTAGTTGATGTAGGTGTTGATACGATTGTAGAAGAGGGAAAACGTACAGTTGAAATGAATGGTAAGACATATTTAGTTGAAACATCATTAACTGCTGAGGTTGCGATTGTATATGCAAAAAAAGCGGATCCGTTTGGTAATCTTGTGTTTGATAAAAGCGCTCGTAACATGAACCCTCACGTAGCAATGGCAGGGGATATAACGATTGTAGAAGCAGAGGAAATCGTCCCACTTGGAAGTTTAGATCCAGAAGAAATTGTTGTCCCAGGAGTATTTGTAAATTATATTGTACCGTCGGAAGGAGTGAATTGGAAATGGGTATGGGCGTAGAAGTGAGAGATAAGATTGCTAGGCGCGCAGCGAAAGAAATACAAAATGGTATGATTGTAAATTTAGGTATTGGTATACCATCGCTTGTACCGAATCATCTTCCTGACGATATAAACGTTATGTTTCATGCGGAAAATGGAATTGTAGGTATGGGACCTACGCCAAGCAAAGGGAATGAAGACGAAAATTTATGTAACGCAGCAGGCTTACCAACTTCTCTTATTACAGGAGCGAGTTATTTTGATAGCTGCACAGCGTTTGGGATGATTCGAAAAGGTTTATTAGACATAACGATTCTTGGTTCATTACAAGTAAGTGAGAATGGTGATTTAGCCAACTGGATTGTCCCAGGAAAACGCGTTCCAGGTATTGGGGGAGCGATGGATTTGGCACAAAAAGCGAAGCGGGTCGTTGTTGTAATGAATCATGTCGATAAATACGGAAATGCAAAAATTGTTTCGGAGTGTACATTACCGTTAACTTCAAAGAAATGTGTAGATTTAATTATTACAGATATGGCAGTTATGGAAGTGACGGAGGGTGGACTCATTTTACAAGAGTTAATGAGCCCATACACAGTGGAAGATATAAAACAACATACAGAAGCTGATTTCAAAATTGGCTCTAACTTACTAGTAATTGAATGAGGGGAGATATAATATATGGAGCAATTAAAAAAGAAAATTTGTGATTATATCGAGAGTCATGAAGAGGAAAGCGTAAAATTTTTAAAACGATTAATTCAAGAAAAGAGCGTATCTGGTGATGAGAGTGGTGCACAGGCAATTGTGATTGAAAAATTACGTGAGCTAGGTTTAGATCTAGATATTTGGGAACCATCCTTTTCTAAAATGAAAGATCATCCTTATTTTGTATCACCGCGTACAAGTTTTTCAGATAGCCCGAACATAGTGGCAACCCTTAAAGGAAGTGGCGACGGAAAATCTATGATATTAAATGGACATATTGATGTCGTACCAGAAGGAGATGTGAATCAGTGGGACCATCACCCTTATAGTGGTGAGCAAATAGGTAATCGTATATATGGTCGTGGAACAACGGATATGAAAGGCGGAAACGTCGCACTAATGCTTGCGATGGAAGCCATTATTGAATCTGGTATTGAATTAAAAGGAAATATTTATTTTCAAAGTGTAATAGAAGAAGAAAGCGGCGGGGCAGGAACATTAGCGACTATATTACGAGGATATAAAGCGGATGGTGTCATTATTCCAGAACCGACAAATATGAAGTTTTTCCCGAAACAACAAGGGTCCATGTGGTTTCGTCTACATGTGAAAGGCAAAGCAGCACATGGTGGAACGCGTTATGAAGGAGTAAGTGCAATTGAAAAAAGTATGTTTGTTGTAGATCATTTGAGAAAATTGGAAGAGAAGAGAAATGGTCGAATTACAGATCCATTATTTAAAGGAATCCCGATTCCAATTCCAATTAATATTGGGAAAATTGAAGGCGGGAGCTGGCCAAGTTCTGTTCCTGATTCGTTAATTTTAGAAGGAAGATGTGGTATTGCGCCGAATGAGACTATAGAGGCAGCAAAAGAAGAGTTCGAGAATTGGATTGCTGAATTAAATGATGTGGACAATTGGTTTGTTGAAAATCCTGTAGAAGTAGAATGGTTTGGAGCGAGATGGGTTCCTGGTGAACTAGAAGAAAATCATGAGTTAATTACGACACTCGAGCATAACTTTGTTGAAATCGAAGGGAACAAACCGATTATTGAAGCGTCTCCTTGGGGGACTGATGGAGGTTTATTTACACAAATCGCAGGCGTACCAACGATAGTATTTGGTCCAGGAGAGACGAAAGTAGCACATTATCCAAACGAATATATAGAAGTTGATAAAATGATAGCTGCCGCAAAAGTTATTGCATGTACATTACTAGATTGGTGTGAGGTGAAAAAATGAAATACTATGAATCTTTTAGCGAACAGACGAATGGCTATACAGTAGAAGGCGTTGTAGACTATTTTAATAAACGTATTCGAGTAGACCACTACACAGGAAATATTGAGAGGATTATACAAACAATTGACGAATTAGCAGAGAAGCATTCTTTCACTAAATGTATTATTAAAGGAAAGGGAGAGCATGTTTCTACATGGCTCTCTTTCGGTTTTTTATTGGAAGCAACAATACCGCATTATTTTCAAGGTCATGATGCATACTTCTTCGTGAAATTTATTAATGATGAAAGACGAAATAGTATTCATTGGGCTGAGGAAGATACCATTTTAAGCGGAGTTAAAGCAAAAGAAGTAAAGGAAAAAATAGTTCCAGAGAAATTTCTATTAAGAAAAGCGACCGAAGAGGATGCGGAAGAATTAGCGGTCGTCTTTGGAAAAGTATTTGAAGTTTATCCGACTCCTTTAAACGAAGCAAGTTATGTAAAACAAACGATGAAAGAAGACGATACAATATACTATGTGTATGAATTCGAGGGGAAAATAATTAGTACAGCATCTGCAGAAATGAATATAAAAGAAGGAAATGCAGAATTAACGAATTGTGCTACGTTACCCGAATATCGTAAGCATGGGTTTATGAAAAGTTTACTAATTAAGTTAGAAGAAGAACTGCAAGAAAAATCGATTTTCTGCTCCTATACAATTGCTCGATCACTTTCTTTCGGAATGAATGCGGCCTTTCATCAGTTAGGTTATACGTATACAGGAAGACTTGCGAACAATTGCTACATTTTCGATAAGCTGGAAGATATGAATATATGGGTGAAAGATTTGTCTAAATAGTACGGTATAAAAATAGAACGGAATCGTCATGCTTATAATCGCATATAGGTATGCCGGAAATTCGGCACGTGATTGCTGAATTTTCGGCAAAAGGGGGGATGACATTGCTAGCAGTTTCGACACAAGAGGTCATTGAAGCGATTTTGGGCAGTATTGATGAGGCTATACACGCAGTAGATGAAAATGGTATTACAATTTTTTATAATACCGTAGCTGCAAAACACGATGGATCAAAAATTGAAAAAGTGTTAGGTAAACATTTATTAGAAGCGTTTCCTTCTTTATCTAGGGAAACAAGTACGTTGATGAAAGTGTTAGATACAAAAAAGCCAATCGTTCATCAAGTGCAACATTATCAAAATTTAAATGGGGAAGACATTTGTACAGTAAATACGACGTTACCTATTTTTATAGATGGAAATATTGCTGGGGCTGTTGAAATTGCTAAGGATTATTCCACAGTTCAAAAACTTACGGATACAATTGTCGATTTGCAGTCGAAAATAAAGCGGTCATCTAGAAAAAAAGCAATTAAAAAGCATATTGCATTTGAGACGATCGTGACGAATGATGCTCGGTTTAAACAGACGAAAGAATTAGCACAAAAAGTAGCCCCAACGGATGCAAATGTTTTAATATATGGGGAAACAGGAACAGGGAAAGAGCTATTTGTACAAGCGATTCATGAAGCTTCTAAACGGAAGAACAAGCCGTTTATTGCACAAAACTGTGCAGCTTTGCCAGAATCGCTATTAGAAAGTTTATTGTTCGGAACGACGAAAGGTAGCTATACAGGGGCAATTGAACGAGCGGGATTATTTGAACTTGTAGATGGAGGGACATTGTTTTTAGATGAACTGAATTCAATGCCACTCGATTTACAAGCGAAAATGCTACGTGTATTAGAAGATGGTGTTATTCGTCGTATTGGTGATAATAAGACGAGAAAAGTAGACGTTCGCGTTATTACCGCAATGAATCAGCCACCAGAAATATGTTTAAAAGAGAATAAAATTCGCACTGATTTATATTATCGATTAAATGTCTTTTCATTATATATTCCGCCGCTCCGTGAAAGAACTGAGGATGTATTATTATTAGCGTCTTATTTTTTGAAAGAATATAATAAAAGTTATAAAAAAGGTGTACTTCAAATGGATAAGGAAGCGAAAGAACGACTAGAAGCTTACCAATGGCCTGGAAATGTTCGGGAGTTAAAACATACGATTGAACATGCTGTCATAATTGCAGAAGGTAATACATTAACAGCCAATTGTTTACCGCGTACATTTCGGAAAGAGAATCTCCCGAAGAAGAGGAGCATATTGCCTCTTAGAGAAGCACTTCATCAAACGGAAAAAGAATTAATAGATCAAGCGTTAATTGAAACAGAAGGGAATATACTACAAGCTGCAAAAATGTTAGGTATCCCTCGTCAAACGCTGCAATATAAGCTGAGTAAGTACGACAAAACCGCCGAATAATTGGCGGTTTTTGTGTATTTGCACCAATAAAAGAGCGTTTACATATATAAAAAGTAATGAATATGATAGTATGTATGGATTTCATACAGTGCTTAAAAATATTTTTTTGCTTATGTAATAGCGTTCTCCGTACATTTACTTATCAATAATGTAAAGTTGGCATAACTATTGCTTATATAAAGGATGAGCGTATAAAAAGGGGGAATAGCAATGTTACATGATGTATACAAACCAAATCGTCACTGGAAAGATATCGAGTTGTGGAAGGATGTTACTGAAGAACAATGGAATGACTGGGTTTGGCAATTAACGAATACGATCAAAACGTTAGATGACTTAAAGAAAGTGATTAATTTAACACCTGACGAAGAAGAAGGCGTTAAAATTTCAACGAAAACGATCCCGTTAAATATTACACCGTACTATGCTTGGCTAATGAATCCTGATGACCCACGCTGTCCGATTCGGATGCAATCTGTACCGATCTCGGAAGAGTTATATAAAACAAAATATGATTTAGAAGATCCGCTTCATGAAGATGAAGATTCACCAGTTCCAGGGTTAACACATCGTTATCCTGACCGCGTATTATTCTTAGTAACGAATCAATGTTCTATGTATTGTCGTTACTGTACACGCCGTCGTTTTAGTGGACAAATTGGAATGGGTGTGCCAAAGAAACAATTAGATGATGCAATTGGTTACATTCGTGATACACCACAAGTACGAGATGTATTAATCTCTGGTGGTGATGGTCTTCTTATTAACGATAAAATTTTAGAATATGTATTAAAAAATTTACGAGAGATTCCGCATGTCGAGATTATTCGTATCGGAACGAGAGCACCGGTAGTATTCCCGCAGCGTATTACAGAAAACTTATGTAACATTATTAAAAAATATCATCCAGTATGGTTAAATACACATTTCAATACTTCTATTGAAATTACAGAAGAGTCGAAAAAAGCATGTGAAATGCTAGCGAATGCTGGTGTTCCAATCGGAAACCAAGCAGTAATTTTAGCTGGTATTAATGACAGCGTTCCAATTATGAAAAAACTTATGCATGACTTAGTAAAAATCCGTGTACGCCCATACTACATTTATCAATGTGACTTATCTGAAGGTATTGGTCATTTCCGTGCACCGGTATCTAAAGGTCTGGAAATTATTGAAGGTTTACGCGGTCATACGTCTGGTTATGCAGTTCCAACATTCGTTGTTGATGCACCAGGAGGAGGCGGCAAAATTGCGCTTCAACCAAACTATTTAATTTCGCAAAGTGCAGATAAAGTTGTGCTTCGTAACTTTGAAGGTGTTATTACAACGTATCCAGAGCCAGAGAGCTATATCCCAGGAAGAGCAGAAGGGTACTTTAAAGAAATCTATCCAAACTACGAAGAAAAACGTTCAGATGTTGGTATCGCAGGTCTTATGAGTGATAAGAAATTTAACCTTGTTCCAGACGACTTACAGCGTATGAACCGTCGTAAAGACTATGAAGATAATGAAACTCATGCATCACTAAAAGATAAACGTGATAAGCGTGATCAACTGAAAGATAAAAAGTATCAATCACAAATGGCTAAATTAGAAGAAAACGACAAAAAAACTGAGGGTGATGCAGTATGAATTGTATGTGGTGTGACAGTACAGAAGCGAAAGAAAGCTTGAATACTGTATATTGGGAATTGCCAGATGGTACGAAAGCCATTGAAATCCAAGAGACACCATGCATTTCTTGTTCCTCATGTGGTATGGACTATCAAGCAGATCAAACAGTGAAAGAAATAGAAGATCAATTGTTTCTAATTTATACGAAAGATTTACCAAAACAACTAACATATGAAGAATTAATGGGAAGACCACGTCTATTAAAAAGAAATTATTTCGACTTTTAACCAGCTTTTATGCTGGTTTTTTTCTATTTTGCCTTGTATAATGTATCCAAGTTAGAAAGGTAGGGAATATTTTTGAAAAAGACATTTTACCACTATATGATGAAGCATCGTGCCGCTCTATTTAGTAATGAAATTTCGAATTTAGCAGAGGCAATGTACGATGATTTAAGCTTTCCGAAGCAATCTGAAGATTACGATGAAATTAGTTCATACCTAGAATTAAGTGGAATGCTAGAAAGTATGTCTATATTTGATGAAGCGTGGGATTTATACATACAAGAGAGATAAAACAATATGAAAATTTTGACGTGAAGCTAGTCTATTTGCTAGCTTTTTTTACATTGCAAAAAAAATTCATATGGTGATATTTTTTATTGAAAAAATTTATGAATATACGCTTCTGTGATAAGCGTTTTTATGTAGGTTGCATATACTGTTATCAAAATCACGACGTCAAAAAAAGGAGAGATATAGATGGCAAGGAAAAAGCAACCTAAATATAACGTAGGGGACATAGTCGTGATTACGCTATATGGAACCGTTGGTAAAATCACAAATATGAAGGTTTTAGATGGAGTTTACGTTTACGAAGTAAATAATCACGATGGGTTTTACGTAGAGCAAACATTGCAGCACGTTTCTGAGCAAGATATGAAAAAAGGTGAAACTGAGTGGATTGAATTAAATTATAATTTCACATTTGGTGATCTCGTGCAAGTAACAGGATATGATAAAGATGTGTTTCGAATTGTTGGTTTTCGTACAGAAGTATGGAGATATAAAAATGACGCATGGGAAGATACAATATACGAATTGTCACGAATTACGGATGGTGAATGGTTAGAAGCAGATGAATCAGATTTAACGCTACTTGCAAATGCTCAAACGGCAAATGCAATTTTGAAGAAAATGAAACAAGATAAAGCTGGTATGAATAAATTAGATTTAGGAAAATTAAAGTCAATTAACAACTCAAAAAAAGTGAGTGTTAAGACAAATCGTCAAGAAATCATTGATGGATTACTTGATATTTATAACGATTACCAATTGTTATTCGATACATTTAAAGATGAAGAATACAAAATTGTTATGGATGTTGTTCATAATTATTTAGTTAAATTGACAGAGAAAAAATAGTTAACTAGAAAGAGAGAATGAATTGAACAACAACATATGCAGTATAAGGTATGCCTACAATTATTAAAAAAATAAAAAGCCATTTAATAAGAGAGTCTGCCCATTGATCTTCATGCATGAACTCTTCTTTTGTTTGCCCTACTTCTTGTTCTACCTCATATTGGTATTCCATAATTAAATCCCCCTTTTTGATAGCTTGTACTACCATCGTATGCATCTCGTCCAAAGGATATGACCTATAAAAAAAGAAAAACTATTTTTCTAATCTCATATACATATTTTTGAGATTTTTTCATAAAACAGAAATAAAGGAGTGATGCTCATGAAGGAAATTGAAGTCGTAATTGATACGGAAGAGATTGCGGAGTTTTTTTATGAGCAACTAATTGAAAGAGGATACGTCCCAAAACGAGAAGAAATTGAAGATCTCGCAGACATTACATTCGAGTACCTATTAGAGAAATGTATGATTGATGAAGTGTTTGATGAAGAGGATGAGTGAAAGTAGCGACGGGGTTTACTCGTCGTTTTTTACTCTTTACAAACTTGTCACAAATATAGTCGGTAATAGTTGGTATAATTAAAAGAAAATTTTACTCAAGAGGTGAAGGGATGTTCAAAAAAATTATTGATTCTTTATTAGGTAGGAAAAAATATCGTTCGTATTCTAGTAGTGATTATCGCCATAGAGGTCGCTCTTATTCAAGTAGCGATTATAAACGACGTTCATCTGGTTATGGACATCAGCATTATAAAAGAAAGCGTAAAAGCCGTAGCTTCTTTTCAAGTAGCTGATGGAATGGCGTCGTATACTAGCTTTATTTGATAGACCACTGCGAAAAAATACAATCGTTGCAGAACGTTATAAAATTGAATCAGTAATTGGAATGGGCAGTTATGGGGTTACATATGTCGTTAATGATTTACAAATAAATAGATATAAAGTCTTAAAACAATTAAGACAAAGTAAACAAAGGTATGAGTCTGGTAGAAGATCGTTTGAACAAGAGAAAATGATCTTACAAAAATTAGATCATCATGCAATTCCTAGTTTATATGATCATTTCGTATGGGAGAAAAAAAGCTTTTTTGTGATGGAATATATGCCGGGTGAGAATTTCGAAGATTATATTTTCTTAGATGGGTATGTATATACAGAACGTGAAGTTTTTAAAATTTTATACGATATATTAGAAATTGTATCGGTGTTTCATAGTAAAGGTATTATTCACCGAGATTTACGTATTCCGAATATATTAATGAAAGAAAATCGAATTAGTATTATTGATTTTGGTTTGGCTAAATTGAAGGGTGAGGGTGATGAACGAGCTACAACTTATGAAGGTGAACAAGCTTTGATGCGAGAAGTTCAGTTTCGTAGCGATTTTTATGCGCTTGGTCATTTCTCATTATTTTTATTATATGCAGGCTATGAATCTAATGAAAAATATGAAAAACCATGGTATGACGAATTAACTTTAGAAAATTATAACCGTGAAATGCTTATGCGAATGTTACAAATAAAAACGCCGTACTATGAAAATGTACAAGATTTAAAAAAAGATGTAGCTTTTGCTTTAGAAAGGATGGAGGATCCATGTTTCAAAAGTTTTTAGCAAGCGTTGGTATTGGTAATGCAAAAGTAGATACAGTTCTTGAAAAAGATGAGTATATTGTTGGAGAAGAGATACTAGGAAAGGTTCACATAACTGGAGGTTCAGTTAGCCAACAAATTGAAAGCATTTACTTAACGTTATCAACATCGTATGTACGAGAAGTGGATGATAAAAAAGTAACAGCAACATATGATCTAGAGCGAGTTCGTTTAACAGAACCTTTTTCTGTTGAGCCGAATGAAAAAAAGGAAATTCCATTTTCATTTATAATGCCAGTTGAAACACCGCTTACAATTGGAATGAAAACAGTTTGGGTGCATACAGGCCTTGATATTAAACGCAGTATAGATCCAAGTGATCGTGATTACATTCAAGTGTTGCCAAATGAATTATTAAATAGTGTGTTAGAGAGTGTACAACAATTAGGTTTTAAAGCGCGTCATATAGAATGTGAAGAATTACCGTACCGATTACGTAAGCAAGTTCCATTTGCTCAAGAATTTGAGTTTGTTCCGGTTTCCGGAGAGTATTATGGGAAATTAGATGAACTAGAATTATTAATCTTGCCAAGCGCCTACGATCGACTAGAGATTATTATGGAAGTAGACAGAAAATCTCGCGGATTAGCAGGGTTATTTGCAGAAGCGCTTGATCTTGATGAGAAAGTGATTCGCTTTACAGTAACGAATGAAGATATTCCAGCAATGAAAGAAAAAATTAACAATTATATTTTTTAATAAACTATGCATAAAAAAGAAATGGAGAGGAAAACTAAAACAACCGCTCCATTTTTTTGCATAGTGAGGTTATGTATGTGAAACGATATCGACATTTATACTTGTTAAGTTCTACGCTACTCATTTGTTTTGTCGTATTATCACTTTCGTATCATACCGCTTGTATTGAGAAATTTGACAATATAGTCGCGCATTTTATTCAAAGTTTTCGAAACGATTATTTGACAGCCTATTTTACTTGGGTGTCATTTATCGGTTCCAAAAGAATATATTTTCCGTTGCTCATTATTCTTGTAATGTATTTTCTCGTTAGAAAAAAATTGCTTAGTGCATTACTTCTAACAATTAATTATTATGGATCTCGTTATTTAAACAGTATGCTTAAACTATGGTACGAACGAGCAAGACCTGATGTAACGCAGCTTGTTACGGCAACTGGATATAGTTTTCCGAGCGGTCATACGATGAATGCTACTGCTTTTTTAGGATTTATTGCCTACGTCACCATTACTGAAGAACGAATTACATTGCATAAAAAATTGTTGATTATTTTTATAGCGAGCTTTGTTGTATTATCTATTTCAGTTAGCCGAATTTATCTTGGCGTGCACTATCCATCTGACATATTAGCAGGATGGGCGGCTGGGGGTAGCTGGCTCGTTTTATGTGTTATATTTCATAAAACGTTCATGAAAAAAGAACCTATGTCATAATAGGTTCTTTTTTCATTGGTTCAACATGAATGTGTGCATGGTAAATCCCAAACTTTTTCCGAAGCATAGCCTCGATGTTGTCAGTAATACAATGGCTTTCACCAACATCCATATGAGCATCAACCTCAATTGTAATATCAACGTACGTTTGATTCCCGTACATACGCGCGCGAATGTCTACGATGTTTTCCACGCCGCCAATATGTTCAATAGCACCAGCGTACTCTTCCATCTTATCTGGATCGATTCCATCCGTTAACATATGAGAAGCTTCTACAAAAATTTCCCATGCAGTTTTACAAATAATAAGGCCGACAAGTAAAGCAGCAATAGGATCTAAAATAGGCATTTGGAACTGCGAACCGACAATACCTACTACTGTACCGATACTTACGAGAGCATCTGATAAATTATCTTTCGCAGCAGCTTCTAATGATTTACTTTTTGTGCGCGCTGCAATTTTTTTCGTATACAAATATACAAAATACATAACGACAGCAGAAAATAAGGCTACCCATGCAGCAAGTACATTAGGCGCTGCTTGTTTCGGATTGAAAAAAGATTGAATGGCACTAATAACAACCTCTAATCCGACCGTTGCCATAATAAAAGAAGCAACAAGTGATGCAATTTGTTCTGCGCGCGAATGCCCATAAGGGTGATCTGGGTCACGAGGCTTACGAGAAATTTTTAGACCAATTAATATTGCTAAAGAAGCACCGATATCCGTTAAGTTATTTAAACCGTCAGCACGTAATGCGCTAGAGAGGGTAATATAACTGATGATGATTTTCATAGAGGATAAAAATATGTAGGCCATAATGCTGACAATCGCACCTTTATCAGCTTCTTTATGAGAAAGAGTATCCACTTTAATCACTCACCTTTCTACAAGGAATTTCTTTCTATAAATAGAGTACCAAACGAAACTCGTGTGGGTCTATACAAACATTGTTGACGTTTTTTAGCTTTTTAAGAAGGGGATAACAAAGTTTCGCGAAGGAAAAATATGTTGTAAAGTGCAAAGTTAAGGCGTGGAAATAATTGGAATTGTTTTATAATTGAAAGATGGGAGGGTAAAAGGATGAAAAAACTAATATTGTTCTTTCTATGTATTGTTCTTATAATGACTGGGTGTAATTCATCAAAGATTGAAAATGAGAAGGAACATAATATTTCTAAAGTATCCATATCTACTTTTAATGGCTATGGTGGATTAAATGAAAGTTATTTTCTAAACATAGAAGATAAGCAAATAATCAATGGAATTAATAATATGTTTCATGACGTGAAAAAACAAAAGAGAAGAGGTGAAGTACCACAATACGATTTACTAATTACATATGAAAATAGTGATACGAAAGGTATACATTTATACCTTGGAGATGAAGGGGAAAGGAGTGTAATTATGTACATTGGTCATGAAGACACTGTATATTATACTTCTGAAGAAATGACGAAACAACTACGAAAGATAATTGTGAAAAAAGATTAAAACCCTCTAGAAAATATTTTTCAGAGGGTTTTAATCTTAGTATGCTTCTAAAAACTCAGTAACTTGCTCTTCAGTTTTTGCATTAGCACTATGTAAGTGGCCTAGCTTCTCGCCATTTTGATATACAAGTAAACTTGGAATACCCATTACTTGATACTCTTCAGCGATACTTGGGAACTCATCTTTATTAATAGAATACCATTCAAACTTATTGAACTCTTCCATTACTTCTCCGATAAAGTTATCCATACGAACACAATCTGGGCACCATGTAGTAAAGAACTTAACAACTACTGGCTCCTCACTTGCGATGATGTCTTTGAATTCCTGTTCTGATTTGATTTCTTTCATGTTTTGTTTCTCCTTTTTCACTATTAATATTTTAGGTTGATTAGTTGGTGTATTTGCTGTGAAACGAAAACTTCTAACGAGAGTCTTCTTTCCGAATAATTCGTTTGCAAATTGATTCACCGTAGTTTCTTAAATTCCTGGTACAACATCTCAATAAGTGTCCAGTGTGATACCTACTAAACGTTTATTTGTAATCTTTTAGATCATAGAAACGAATATTAGGAACCTTACTTTTCTTTATAAGCTTTTTCATGAGCTGTGTCAAACTTCTGAATTATAAGGTATAAGTAGGGTAGATCAAATTGTATTCATGATAGCCATCGTTATAACGTTCTTTTCCTCAGATGTTTATGAAGCGCCTGTAATGTAATGTCGGATAAAACAAGCAATCTCTTTCCGGTACTTAGAGAAGGGAAACGGTGGATAATCATTACTCATAAATTTTATGAGTGAATGAAACAACAAGCAGGAAATTCAAAAAAGATGTAGGGGATGCATATATGAATTTAGAGGAATTGTTATAAGAACTTATTCGTGAAGTTGTGAGAGAAGAGGTTAGGGCGGGGTTATATGAGTTCTAGCAATAATCACAACCAAATAAAGTGATGTGGGTGAAAGAAGCGTGACTAACAGATGGTGAAAGAAATTGTTTTCAAAAAAAGCCCACCCTGCATTGTTTGTGAGAAACAAGAAGGTGAGCTTCACTTAAAAGAAACGAATTGGATTTGTGAAAATTGTGCCCAAATTACGCATGTACAAGGTATTGAAATAGATACCTATACCCTTTTACACCTTATTCCATAAATAAGAAAGCTGGTGGGCTTCTGATTCAAGAGCTATTAAATGATCATTATTAATAGAGTTATTCGTATACATTCTGTTCTTTTGGATGTTAAGGACTGTATAATTCACATCGTTATATTCATTTGAAAATGTTGATTCATTTAATAATGTTAGTGTTGAGTTGATGTTATATTTATCAATTCGCTCTTTTTTTCCTTTGAAAAACAGTTTAATAAGATGCGGCTCATCATTAATGAGCAAACCGAGTTCAGGTGATGAGCGGACGATTAAATTATTTGATAACCAATGTGATTTACCTGGATCAAACCAAGAAACGTCTTTGTTTTTAATAAATTTTTTGTACTGCTTTATAACATCAACGTAGTTTTGCTTTTTCTTCTGGTCAACAGTTTGTACTAATGTTTCAAAACAGTCAAAAGGTAGTTCGTTTTTATGAAATTTAATAATAGTTTCTCGTAATTGTTTCCAGTAATCAAAAACTGGGTGATACTCAGGTTGAGATTTTAGAGTCTTTACAAAATTTGTTTTAGCTGCACTACTTTTCAGTGTGAAGTCTAAAAATTGTGTAAGTCCCACTTTAATTTCCGCCATGTTACACCCCCTTTCTAAACATTACCAATTCGATATTGGAAAGGGAAATCCTGCATTTTTAAGGCGGTGAACTAGATGCTAGAAAAACCGATGTTCATACACAATGGCTATTGTAAAGCTGATGCGCAAGAATGACAAAAATACCAATTCATTTTATATAATCAGCAACGGTGCATGAGTGCCGTTGCTTTTGTGTTTCTTATTGAGCTTGGTAATCATGGAATACTTTCTAAGAGGAGGTGATCTATCCTCACTAAATGGTAATAATACGAAAAAGCATTGGAAGGGTTTTTAAAAGTAGTGGAGAAAGCTCAGAAAGAAGAGAATGAAAAATCAAAGAAACTAAATAAAGTAGATGAGTGAAGCGCGTTATCGTTAAAATGACAAATAACGTGCTTGTTTATTTTCTTTATAAAGCGAATGCATATTCATTGATTTACAGATGTGTGTTACGTGAGCATAGTGTTTTTAGTAAGTAATTAATTTACAAACGTTGATTTATCAGGGGATTGAAATGGATTCTTATTAAATTGTAGTTAATAAATTGATATTGAGATAATAAGATATATAATTTTGCATATCAGATTGTTGAAAGTGAACAAGGTTATCAAATATCTAAATGTCATGAAAGTTGCGGGAGATGAATACTAAAAGTTCATTTGTTTTTTACTTTAATAAATAAATTAATTTGAATAGAAGTGAAAAATAGAGATTTGCCTTAGACATTTATGAAAGTAAAGAATATTTATAACAATAGGAGTAAATACACAGGTCCGATTTTTGTAATGATGGAGGGAATTGATGTGGACATAACTCAAAGCATGGCACGAATAGTCGTTAATGGGAAAGATCTTCCGTTTAATTCAGTTAGAACTTCTGTATGGAATCAAGGGCCTGTAAATGATCTAATTGTTTCAACAAACCAGAGAGTCGAGGAGTTTTATCAATTTATGTGGTCACAAGTACCAGTTACGCTTGCGATGTATTTTCTTCAGGGGGCGGACTTAATGAGGTTTGCTAGAATTATTGGGATTAATCAAAGTGTAACGGGGGAATATATTTATCATTTCTCTTGGGGATAAGACGAAAGTAAAGTAGCTTAACAGTTTTTAATAAATGAAATGGAAATGAGTGGAGAGAATGTTTTATTCATATTATGTTTCTCAAGCTGGTATACGCCCAGCGTATGGTACATCAATAACGTTTAGCGGAGCACAAAGTACAGTTCAAGCTGTTCAACAAGCGCTACAAATGCAACAACAAATGCAAATGCAGCAACAAAGTATCCAGCCATATTATTCATCCATGGAATATTTTTATCCGGTGCAACCTATTACACCGTATGGAAGTTCTTTTCTTACTATCCCATATGGAACTGTATTTAATTTATAAATGGAAAGTTCAATCAGTATGGGGCGGGCATCCAAAACCGGTTATTAGCCCTCACCAAACGGATTTTATGAGCAGCGCGGCTCCCGCCTAACTTTCTTGCAAGTGCCGAATTTTGAGGTGTGAGTCTTATTGCCCGTAAATGACGGGGACAATTGAGGGGGATGAAACTGTGTATGTATAAGCGTCAAATAGTCCTCACCTACAATTTGTAAATAACCGATGAGATAATCTCCGTACATAATACAAGTGGAGTTTTTTGATGAGAAGATATCGATTAAAAAAAGAATGGGAATTATCTAATCATGACAAATGATGACTAGTGGCTTTGCATGAAAGGAAACATGAACGTTTATTTACGCGAACCAGGTTAAGATGCAACAACGAAGTTCTATCTGTGGTTATATCATACAGTATGATTGTCCTAGGGCTATCAAATTACAAGATTAAGAGAACAGCTGAATCGTTTTTTGGCTGGTTTTTAAAGATATTTACAGCCATAATATCTTATATTTTGTTTATAATTGTAAATAGTTATTAAAATGTATAAAATTTCTTTTTTATTAATAAAAAAGAAAAAATAATGCAACTTTTTAATTTCTTTATTCGTGTTATATATGAAAGGGGGAGGGGGATGGAGATTGAAGAAATATATAAGGTTTATATAAACGATGTGTACCGGTATTTATTTTCCCTTTCTCGTAGCCATCACGTAGCGGAGGACTTGATGCAGGAGACTTTTTATAGGGCGTATCTTTATTTAGAAGACTATGAAAACCAAAAGGTAAAATCATGGCTATTTAAAGTGGCATATCATTCGTTTATTGATTTTGTTAGGAAAGAGAAAAAAGTAACCTTTGTAGGAACGGAGGAATTAGAGACAATACAAGCAGGGGAATCCACAGAAGAGTATGTGGTCGCAAAAAATAGTTATGAAAAATTAATTCAGATTATTCATACTTTACCAGTGGTGGAGGCGCAAGTTATTTTATTATGTGACGTACATCAATTAACGTACGAAGAGGGTGCATCTGTATTAGATTTAAAGTTAAACACGTATAAAAGTCACATATTTCGCGGGAGAAAGAGATTAAAAGAATTGTTAAAGGAGGAAAAGAGTCAAAATGACAAATGATAAACCTCATTCTGAACAAGATGATTATAAAGAATTGTTACAAGAAGCTCTTCAGCAAAGACCGGCTTCACTACCTGATGGAAAACAAGAGCAAGTGTTGAAAATAGGTAAAAAAAGAGCGCGTATTACAAATGTTTTAATTGTATTTAATTTTTTATTACTCATTCAACCTATTTTATATATATTTACACTTTTATATTATACATTCGCACCTACAAACGCGATGGAGATACGGAATGTAGTAAATCAAACGTTAAGTGTAACAGAACCAAATGTATTTTTGAAAGATAGGGACATGGAGCAAACGCTGTTACCACTTAGTTTACAATTGCATTTTGATTTGTATAAAAGGATAGGGAAGAAAGATATTCGAATAGGAGAAGAGAAAACAGATTATTTATTAAGTACAGCAACGAAAGTAAGCCGTGAATATACAACAGATGAAAAAATTCCAGAAATCCCGTATATAGATTACGAAGTATTGTCTCATCCTAATAATTATAATGCGTCCTATAATAGTAGCGAAGAAGCACAGGTATTAAAGGGTCTTCCGCAAGAGTCTGTTGTAGAAGCATTTGTATCTTTTAGGGAATTATTAAGTGTACAAGAAGTAACAGATATGTTTCCTACTATTGATATCGTTTGGTATGCCGTTAATACAGGATTAGAGGAGAAGCAAACGAATGATGAGGGTATGTATGTAGCCCCGATTGGCTTCCCAGCAGATATGATTGCAAGTCCAAGTGGTGCTTTTGAAAGTGATTCACCTCATGAGGAACAATTTATTACTGTTTTAAAGTCATTACAGAAGCATGAAAATTTAGCAGTGAAGCTATCTAGAGCGAAAGTATTAGAGTTGTCAAAGCGAATTTCTTTCCTTGAAAAAAATGGGGTGAAAACTTATGGGGCAGTTGTAACTGGACCTAAAGGAGAAGTTGAAAAATTAATGAGCCACGAAAAAGTTAGAAAATTGAAAGTAGGTGAAGCGAGGTTATGGAATTGGCATTCTTAAAAAAAAGAAAGAATCATATGTATAAACAAGAATCGTGGATGGGGACTATTTCATTAATTATCGCCTTTTTAGCTCTAATGTATTTGAACATTATATTGCTTATTCAAGAAACATTTATAGGTAAAGGTTTTCTACAAATAGTTGGTATTGGAGTGGTGTGCTCAGTTGTAGGTATGATCACAAAAAGAAAAAGTCGAAAATATGCATTGTGGGCTTGTAGTTTATTTGTTTTTATGCTTATGTTTGCTTTCTTTGGATTTATGTTAGGTTGGATGATAAGTTTTGGGCCATAAATATGTGGGAAAGAGCGAATGTAGATTCGCTCTTTTTTATATTGAAAGTAAAATAAATAAGAGAAGAATCTATCAAATTTGAATGGAGTGCACTATACATCTAGGTTGTGTTTTATTGATATCTTTTTCGCTCACGTACACATAAAATAGGTGGCAAGTATAGTACTAAAATAATAGCTCGTCCAAACATTACAAGTCCCTCTTACATAATATGTAGGAATAAGCATGAAAGGGGAACTAGTATGTCTTGCTATAACTACTGTAAGTTTTGTAAAGAGTATAAAAAGAAACAGCATGATTGTTGTAAGAACACGAGTAAGTGTAATAACAACAAGGAAATGCTTATAAGGGCATCAGCATTTAGAGCTAGAAATACGGTGGATCAAACGGTTCCTGCCAATACTTTTGTAAAGGTATTGTTCCAAGATGAACAATTTGATTTAGCAAATGAGTATAATCCGGCAACGTCTACTTTTATTCCGAAGACTAGAGGGGTTTACTCTATTATTGGAACGATTGGTTTCTTTCCAAACGATTTTAACTTAAATTATAGAGCTCGTGTAGAAATTCGTGTGAATGGAAACGCAGCAATAGCTATAGATAATGATTTTTTTGGTCCAATAAGTTTTGGAAATGTAGTAAGTGTTTCGACGATTATTCAATTGAATGAAGGAGATCAAGTTGAGGTTTATGCACAAAGTAGCATAGACGGAGTTTTAAGTACCTCGGAAGACGGCTCACATTTTGAAGCTGCAAGATTCCCTTCGCCAATTAAATAACGAATAGAATAAAATATTTTTCAGCATGTTTAGTTAATCCCCTTTACCAAGTGGTGGGGGGATTATTATTGTTTTTCTAAAATATATAAGTAAATAGGCTTAATATAGTTTGTTTCAAGAGAATTTTGCATGCTAGGATGTAAGGCTGAAAGTGCTATCTTATTATGAGTAATAGATATTCTGCAGGCAATAAAAAGCCTACAACGGAACGAGTAACATGATTGTAAAAGTTCTCTGGCATTACATTTGCTAGTCGTCGTATGGAATAGAAAAGACATCTTAACTTATAAATACATAAAAGTCCGTATAATTACGGGATTTTTCTTAACTATATAGAAATTACATATTTAACATAAGTTTTTGTAGGTATTGTTATTGAATGGAAAGGAATAACATTAAGGCGATTACACTATATAAAAATAAAATAAATCCTAAGATGAGTAGAATCGGATGCAACTTGAACATGTTTGCCTCCTTGATTATATAAAGATTTTAATACATTTATGGTCAATTAAGAAGGAAAATATTTTAGATGAATGAATACACGAATTTAACAGAGTAGTGAACGTATAATAAATCAAGGAGTATTGTTGTACACCTTGATTAGATTGCTTATAAGTAGCAGATGGGTTTACCACTTATGAAATATAAAAGTGAACAAGCTTATATGTACAGGATGAGGGATAAATAAAAAAAGAGCATACATAAAAAGTACGCTCTAAAGAAAGATAGGTTTTATGAGTGGATAATCTCCATACGATAATATATGCTCGGTTAATAAAAACGTGTGAAAAATCAATAGATTATCAAAGGAATATCATGAAATGAGTAATATTAGTCTTTTACCGAAGTCGTTTAGTTAACCCAATTGTAGATTGAATGGATTAGCAATTTGATAAAGATCGCACTTCAGTTTCGTATTTCTTATAGTTTGGATATTGCGTAATAGTTTGGCACTTAGGTGTGGAAAGTTGATTAATTATAGAAACATTTGTAATTACCTCGTTACAAGGACCGAAAAATGTAATTTTCAGTTTTGAATTTGGTGGAACTTTGACCACGATAGGTTTTTTTTTCATAAAATCAGCTCCTCATCTGCAGTATCATATACTGCGCGTTTTCGTTCAGATTATAAAGGTGTATTAATATAATATGAAATTTTAGTTGAGTTGATAACGATATGGAGCTTTATGGCGTGGTAAGAATGTGGAAAATGCATTGAAAGCTGAGAATATTTTATAAAATGTTTAATCGATATAATAGGTAAAAGCAAAAAATAAGTAATTTATCTAATACACTTTTTTCTTTGATACATATTATAATAGTAAGAATTGTATTAGGAGGTAATGAAAGAGTGCAAGAAAATGTACAAGCTCAGCTTTCACCACCGTGGATCACATATTTCAATGAGTTGAAAAATTCAATTGGTGCTGATCCAACTGTTTCAGTTGGTCCGCTAATTCCAGTTGGCGGGAATTATATTATTTTAGTGCATGCGTTAAGTAATGAAAAAGCGATAGCGTTAGCAACGCTTCTAAAATCTTTTGTTGAATTTGGGAATGTAAGTGTAACAGTTATTGTAACGAATAATGAAAATAACATTGTAAATCCACTTCCATGTCCACTAGATGCATTTGAAATTGCTCATTTATTTCAAGTGGCGTTAGAAAATAATCCTTATTTTGAACAAGTTGTTGTACAGCCGCAGCTCCCTGGTGGATCAAATGTTGTCTTTCCAGTTTTTGCTGCGCAAGTGATTCAATTTTTTAATGATGATATTTCAAATTTATGTCAAACATTTACTGGTGTAGCTGCAAATGTATTTCATGATGTAATGAACGATGACATTTGTGATATCCCAATTTTATTCTCCACAAGCTGTGTTCCGAGCGGCGAGAGTGAACAATTACAAAATACAGATTTAACACCAAAACTGTTTTACTAGATTGTAAGTAGACATTTTCTTTAATAGAAAATGTCTTTTTTTGTATGCATTAACGATACAGTGTTTAGCTAATTGCGGATGGTGACTGAAATTTCCACTGATAAATATATAGCGTATAAAGATAGTATGTTTCATGTGAAAATATATAAGAAATGAAAGATAAATTATTTTCGTTAATATAGAGTAACCGTAAGAAACACAGAAAGTTAGCTGTCATACATATGTTTATTAGCCTAAAGAAGATTAATATCGATGAGTTGTAATAATGAAAACGTTTCTAATAATAGCGTTAATGAAAGGTAAATGAATTGATATTATTTACTAATAGATGATAGTGCATATTTAGAATTTGTGAATGGACGGAATGAAAAATAAATAAAATTAGTGGAGGTTTAATTAAAAGATTATACGTTTTTGAAAAATAATATAGATTCTCCTTATTTATATTATAGAAAGCTAGTATTAGGCATAAGGAGCTTTCAATAAGACAAGCTTTGAATATGATAATAAAAAGGGGATGAATTGTATTGGGGTATATTATCGATATTTCAAAATGGAATGGAACGATTAATTGGGATATTGCAGCATCTCAGCTAGATTTAGTTATTGCTAGAGTTCAAGATGGGTCGAATATGGTAGATTTTATGTATCAAAATTATGTGAATGAAATGAAGAAACGCAGTATTCCATTTGGTAATTATGCATTTTGTCGCTTCATTTCTATTGCTGATGCAAGGAAAGAGGCACAAGATTTTTGGAATCGCGGAGATAAATCTGCTAAGTTTTGGGTGGTGGACGCAGAAATTCAAACGATGATGGATATGCAAGGGGGGATACAGGCGTTTATAGATGAATTACGCCGTTTAGGTGCGAAAAAAGTAGGGCTATATGTGGGGCATCACACGTATGTATCATTTGGATCACGTAATATTGAAGTTGATTTTGTGTGGATTCCTCGTTATGGAGGGAATAAGCCAGCGTATCCGTGTGATATTTGGCAATATACTGATTCAGGATATGTTCCTGGTATTGGGAAATGCGATTTGAATCAATTAATAGGAAATAAGTCGCTTTCTTGGTTTATAAGCTCAGATGAAGTAAATCAATCTATTCTATCTGACAAAGAGGATACGCAGCAACCAAATGGTATTGGTATTGCAGTTTCAAAATATGATGATGGATATGGCATAAATGTATATGAAAATCCTGCGAATCCTCAGTTTACAGGTACAATCACTCAAAAAACGCCATATGTAGTCATACGTGGTTATTGGGAAGACGCAGATAAAAATATGATTTGCTTAGGCAATGATAAACAGTGGGTATATGTAAAACATTTTGATGTGAAATGGTTTTATGCATCTTCAAAATATCCCGTTGGGTATGGGGTTAACTACTATGCAGAGCCTGAATGTATAAACTATAAAGGAAATATTGATGGGTCAAAATCTTTTCGTGTGTGGGACAGAGCGAAAAATGCGGTAGATATCGGGCAAAATAATTGGATATTGGAAGAACATATAACTATTAAGTAACTATAAGTAGTTACATGTTTTTAGGAATACGTAAAGGGTTATCTTGCTGATACATAGTAAGATGACCTTTAATTATTGAAAAAAGAACAAGATCCATAGTTCAATCAAATGAAATGAATTACATGTGGAAAACACATTGTTAACACAAGTATATTGTATAGTTATTCTTATATAATAATAAAAGTGAGGTATTTTGAATTGAAAAAGAAAAAGCTATTTGTAGGAACAATTATTTCATGCGTAGTACTGGCATTATCGGCATGTGGTTCCTCAGACAATGTAGTAACATCAAAAGTAGGAAATGTTACAGAAAAAGAGTTAAGTAAAGAATTAAGGCAAAAATATGGGGAAAGTACTTTATATCAAATGGTGTTAAGTAGGGCGTTACTAGATAAATATAAAGTTTCAGATGAGGAAGCAAAAAAACAAGTAGAAGAAGCAAAAGATAAAATGGGTGACAACTTCAAATCGACTTTAGAGCAAGTTGGATTGAAAAATGAAGATGAATTAAAAGAAAAAATGAAGCCGGAAATCGCATTTGAGAAAGCGATTAAAGCGACTGTCACAGAAAAAGATGTAAAAGATAACTATAAACCAGAGATTAAGGTAAGTCACATTTTAGTGAAAGATGAAAAGACTGCTAAAGAAGTGAAAGAGAAAGTAAATAATGGTGAAGATTTTGCAGCTTTAGCGAAGCAATACTCTGAGGATCCTGGTTCAAAAGAACAAGGCGGAGAAATAACTGGTTTTGCTCCAGGGCAAACGGTGAAGGAATTTGAGGAAGCTGCATATAAATTAGATGCAGGACAAGTAAGTGAGCTAGTAAAAACAACTCACGGTTACCATATTATTAAAGTGACAGATAAAAAAGAATTAAAGCCATTTGATGAAGTAAAAGATCAAATTCGTAAAGATTTAGAACAGCAAAGACTACAAGATACGACTGGTAAATGGAAACAACAAGTAGTCAATGATTTATTGAAAGATGCTGATATTAAAGTGAACGATAAAGACTTTAAAAATACATTTGAATTTCTAGAAAAGAAATAATGATTGTAATTAGAAAAGGGAACCTATATAGGTTCCCTTTTCTAATTAGTGTGTGAGTTATAAATAGATAGTAAGACAACATAATATTACATTTAAATATTAAGAATTACAATGGGAATTTATGTAATTATTTTAAATTGGAATGAGCAATGCTTCAAAGAATATTGATATTATAATGTTTTGTTTTCTTAATTTCATTAAATATAAAGTAAATTTATTAATCTCCTCCCACTATTCGTAGGCAATCTGATTGATGTAAGTTAATTATTAGTCGAGAATGAAAAAAATCCAAATTGATTTAACTTTTACTTTATTGAAGTGGATAAGCATAATTGACAGAATGAAACATACAATATTATTGAAAAATATTGATGCGAAATGAAGTGAAATGAAATGAAAAGCAGAGCATTCTACTAAAAAAGGATGTTCTTTTTAGTATGAAATTTTTAGGATAAAGAAAGAATACTTTTAAACGAATTATTTAATAGATAAATATATTACGTAGGAGGAGAAAATATGAAAGTAATTTTTCAAAGAGAAGGTGGAGGGAAGGTTTTTGAATCGTATGATGAAGATATAAGTAACTTATTAGCTATTTTAAAGGTAACGAAAGGGATTAAGATTGGGATGGTTGAGTATGAAGTATTAAAGTACGAATTAGAGTATTTTCGTAATCCAAAAAAAGCAGAAACAGAGAAGGAGTTACATATAATAGTACAACCAAAATATATTTAATAATTAGGACCAATTATTTATAAATAGTTTTATACAGTATGTACGAAAAGAGAGTATTTACATTGCTCTCTTTTCATAGAAATTCATAAGGAACGAATTTGTGGTTCGTTATAAATCTCCTAAATTTTGTGAGTTCGTTCTTTATAATATATGCTTTCATTTTATAGTCGGTTAATAAATCTGAAAAATTAAAACTTTTTCGTATAGGCAGGGATTTTATATTTGATTAGATAAATGTTCATATGAAGTATTTTGAATTCCAGAAAGAACACTTGTCAGGATAGAAAAATAAATATAGAAATATACGTAATTAGAAAAAAGCGACTTCATTTTGTATGAAGTCGCTTTTTTAGTAAATATGTGAACTTTCTATTAAATAGGAAGTGAAAAACGCATTTGATGAAGAAGAAAATCAATGTTGGATAAATGTATAAGAAAATGATTTGAATTATATTTTGTTAAAAATATAATTATATCTCTTCTCAAAAGAATGTATGTTCGTGTATAATTAGAACGAGTGTTCTTTTGAATGCCGATAGTATATGAATTAGAAATAAAGTGAAACATTAATTAGTGAGGTGCTTATCGTCCATTGGTTATTAGCTTTCATCAATTCGACGTCTACGGGCGATTGATTTTCGACTTATATACATCACATATGATGATTTTAAGGTGGGTGCTTTACTACTTGTTAATGCTGGGGAAATATGAGCCTATCATTATGAAAAAATAATTGAGTAACAATATATGTGAAATAGAATGGATAAATGATCAAGGAGATAAAGAAATGAATGATGTAAAGCTGCAGAAAGCAGAAAGAGAATGGGTTCCATTTACAGTAATGTCGGAACAGTTATTAAGTACGCGAATGATTGTTGGAGAGAAGTTTAAAGTACAAAAACCGCTCTTAACAAAAGAAGCAAAAGAGAGAATTTCTGATAAATTATTAACGTCATTATTGTCTGAGAAAGAAATATTGGTGACATATTTTGAAGATGGATACATACTTACAAGTTATATGACAGTTGTGCATATAAACCCGCTAAAGCGCATTGTAATATGTACGGACGCATTTTATAAAACTTACGTATTTAATACTACAGATATTATTGAAATAACGTAAAGGAAGCTGAAATTTAAATTTTAGCTTTTTATTTTTGTTAGATGAGGAACAGAAAAAATGAAATGAAAAAGCAGCTAGCCTCATACTAGCTGCTAAGCCCCAGGGAAAGGGAGAAAAAGATAGGGTACTCCAAAAATCAATAATAGCTGTGTAACAGCCTGATTATAGTATAGACAAATTTAACATTCCTAAACAGTACGATGAAAAAAATAGGACTAAGCTGTACCTACTTGGTTTTGATCTGCAAGGTCAGAATCAAACGTATTAGTCGCACTCACACCATTAAAAGTATTAACAACAAATCCAACGTTTGAAGCACCAGATCCATTATAAGCCTTCGTATTTTCTTTCGGAGAAACGTTGTAGAAATCGCCTAAATTAAATGAACCGTTACTATTTTGTACAACTAAATTCCCTACAACTGAGGGCATAGTTTTCACCCGCTTTACAATCATTTGTTAATACTACTATATGGCCTTATAGTCCAAATGGTTCATGTAACAAAAATTGTGGAATAGTAAAACGTTTGAAGTGTAGCTTAATCCTACAATAAAAGTATGTTAAAATTAATGTAAGGTCGATTAATTTTAAAAAACAATTGTATAATTAATATATACGAAATCAAAGGAGGCAAAATGTAATGAATAATGTTATAAAAAAAGTAGATTTAACAGATGCAAAATCAAGTAATCTTGTTGCACTTATTTATAGCAATGAAGTTATTTTGGTGGAAGAAGCATTTTGTCCAAATGAAATAAAATTAAAGTTTAATGAAATTGCAATTTTATCGGCTATTAAAACAGCGCATATAATGAAAGTATCCATCAGAAAAGAACTGGAAGCAATTTTTCATGACACTGGTGTTTTATTTGTGAAGCATAGTGTTGATTATGGCAATAGTCAATCTATCACTATGCATTTTGAACAATTCAAAAAGTTGCAAAATGAGATTGAGAATTTAAATAAAATTAGGTAATCTAGGTGTAGCTTAAATGTATCAGTGTAAGAAATACGGGAAAAAGAAGCTGAAATATACAAGCAATAACGAAATAAATAAAGATTTTTTGATATATAAGCAAGAGTAACTGTTATGGTTACTCTTTTTGTTTACATAAAAACTCCTTCTAAAGTATGAAATGAGTTGATACTTTAGTAAATGGCTGAATGAAAAGGAAGAGTGTAAAATGTTGTAAAGGAGGAGAGATATTTGAAGCGAAACGACAATGGAAAAATTGTAATAATTACAGGAGTGACACAAGGGTTAGGTCGTGCGATGGTTGATCGATTTCATGAATTAGGATGGACTATATATGGCTGTGGGCGTTCAAACGATAAAATTGAAGAATTGAAAAGATATTACGGTAATATACATGATTTTCAAATAATTGATGTTTCAGACTCCCAGCAAGTAAGTAGTTGGGCAAATTATATACTGCATAGACATAGAGCACCTGATTTGTTAATAAATAATGCATCGATTGTTAATAAAAATGCGCCATTGTGGAAAGTAACAGCTCAAGAATTCGAAAATGTAATGAATGTAAACGTAAATGGTGTAGTAAATGTAATTAGGGCATTTGTCCCAGCGATGGTAGCTAGGAATGAAGGAATGATTATTAATATGAGTTCTAGTTGGGGCCGAGAGGGAGAAGCTGAGCTGGCGCCATATTGTGCCTCAAAATTTGCAATTGAAGGTATCACGAAATCTATGGCACTTGAGTTACCCAATGGTATGGCTGTTGTTGCTTTAGATCCAGGCGGGAGCATTAGCACTCCAATGCTGTATTCATGTGCACCACAGTATGTAAATGAATCACCCACACCTGAAATATGGTCACGTAATGCGATTAAATATATATTAAATATAACAATAGATAAAAATGGATCTTCATTGACATGCCCAGAATGTATGTAAATATACATTGAATTACGATATTTTCAGTGATACACATTTTGTATAAAAAGTACCTTAAAGGTGCTTTTTTGTATTTTTAACACATTATAGAATGCACAAAATTACATATAGAAAATAAATATGAGAAAGAGGATGTCATTTATGTATTTCGAAAGCAATAGAAAATTTCTAAATAGGTGATAAGAATGAATCCAAGCGGTTTAAAAGTGACGGGAGCATGGTATCAAGTAGGTGGAAATCTTACGGCAGCTATTGGGGCGACAAGAGGATTTATTGGAGAAGAGAAAGTTGAATCAGATCTTGTAATTGTAGGAAGCTCGTTACAAGCCCTCGGGTATATATTACAAATTATAGCGAGTAATGATACCGAAGAGGAAAGCGAAAAAGAAAATCAAAATATATGTTTGGAGAATAAAAGTGAAATGCTTGATAAAATGGGCATTGAATTATTAGCGTTAGGGAATATATCAAATGTAATAGGAACATATTTTAATATAAATGAACAATTGAAAGAGAATGATTATCTCATTATTGTCGGGAACAGTTTACAATCGATAGGAGCTTTTTTAGGAGTAGAAGCAGCTTTGCTTCAGATGAAAGCGATACAAAGAATTATAATACTAGGCAATTCTTTGCAAAGTTTAGGCGCTGGACTTCAAGCGTATCAAGGTATTATTAATGTATCGAAGAACGAAATGGAACATGAAGACAGTATAGTTGATAAGAAGAATGAGAGAATAATAGCACTCATTGGTATTTGGATACAAGCGATAGGAACTGCTATTTCTGCGATTGGATTGACTGTCATAGAGAAAGAAGAAAGATTAGATAAAAATAAAAGTATGAAATTATTCATGTAAAGGAGGTATGTAAAATTTCAATTTTACATAAGTAGAAAAGTTGAAATGGTAGGTTTTTTTGCATTGGAATAGAATATATAACAGTAGAACAGTTATTAGATGAAATACAAAGATACTTGGTTTTATTAGTGTATGAAGAGAGATAAAAAATACAAAACGAGGAGTTTTCAAGAGATGATGTATTTATTGGCAATTCTTCTTCCACCTGTAGCCGTATTATTTTGCGGCAAACCATTTCAAGCGATAATTAACTTCATATTAACATTAATATTTTGGGTTCCAGGAGTTATACATGCGATACTAGTTGTACATGATAAAAAAGCAGATCGGCGTTTGAAAAAACAAATTCGAGCATATGATGAAATGAATAAGAGGGATAGCAGATAGCTAAGTCGGAAAATGAAAAAAGAAAGGGAGACTACCGCCTTTCTTTTTTCATTCTGTTTAAGTTTAAATTTTAGTATAGCGGTAAGAATTTTTAATATAAGTATTGTGATAATTAGTTTTAGATTGTGCGCTTAATAAACCAGTGTAAATGTTTTGAGGCACATTAAAGAAATCATACATTCCACTCTTTAATTGAATGCGTAAAATCATAGAAAAAGGATTATAGCCAACAGCAACTATACTTTTTGAAATCACGGGAGATAGCTTCATCATTACGGAATTCCTCACTTTTCATTTTTAATAATTTCTTGTAGATATTGGGGTTCTGGTGTTGAAATCCATATAATTAAAGAGGTATTATACTTATATGCAATATATTAAATGTTCGTTATACGTAATTATAAGGAAGTTCACACGAAGTACATATCGTTGTGCTATTTTTATTTCACCTTTGATTTATAAATAAGAAAATATTGACCATTTGAAAAAAAGGTATATTATTTATACGAGGTATGAAAAATTCACTTTTTACATTCTATGCTTAAAGGGGCAGCATTATTAGGAAAAATAGAAGTGAAAATAGTTTGTATAAGAAGTATTCTAAAATTTATAATCTGTGAATTAGGAAAATATTGAATGCTCCAGGTCAATATACTTTCTTAATTAAATTCAGTTTAGAAAGTGACCTCAATATTTTTTAGTAAATCAACGGGAGAATTGAAAGGCAGGAGAAAGTAACATGTCAGAAAATTATCGTTCTCGAGAGGAGCGACGACAAGTTAAAAAGAAAAATCAGCCAGCTTCTAAAAAACAAAAACCAAAAGGTAAAACATCATTTTTTCGTAAGTTTTTAATTACTTGTTTATTACTTGGTATTGTAGGATTAGTGGCAGGTGTTGCTACCTTCTTCGTCATGATTAAGGATGCACCAAAACTTGAGAAAGCAAAACTTGTTAATCCTTTATCCTCAAAAATTTATGATAAAAACGGCAAATTAGTATATGAATACGGGAAAGAAAAACGGACGAATGTTACGTATGATCAAATACCTAAATTGGTAGAAAATGCATTTTTAGCAACAGAAGATGCACGTTTTTATGAGCATAGCGGAGTAGACTTTAAAGGTACTGCCCGAGCAGTTTTGGTGAGTCTTAAAGGAGATTATGGTTCTCAAGGTGGAAGTACGATAACGCAGCAGGTTATTAAAAACTACTTCTTATCGATGAAAAAAACATCAAAACGTAAGGCGCAAGAAGTATATTTAGCTTATAAGCTAGAACAACAGTATTCAAAACATGAAATTTTAGAAATGTATTTAAATAAAATTAATTTAGGTAATCGTTCATACGGAATTGCAACAGCAGCACAAAACTATTATGGGAAAGAATTAAAAGAATTAACATTACCAGAAGTTGCGATGCTTGCAGGTTTACCGAAAGCACCGAATAACTATGATCCAACGAAACAAGCAAATGTTCAAAAGGCGACAGAAAGAAGAAATGTTGTACTAGGATTAATGAATCGACATGGTTATATTACGAAAGCAGAAATGGAAGAAGCATCGAAAGTTTCAGTAACAGATGGTCTTAAACCTGCAACTGAACTTCAAGCAATGCCATACCCTGCATTTATGGATGCAGTTGTGAAAGAAGTAGAAAAAGAATTGCCCGATGCTAATATTGGATCTGATGGTTTAGAAATTTATACAACATTAGACGAAGATGCACAGAAATTAGCTGAAAATATTTTGAATACAAATATTATTAATTATCCAAATGAGAATTTCCAAGGTGCATTCACATTTATGGATACGAAAACGGGCGAAGTTCGTGCTATAGGTAGTGGGCGTGGTGAAAATAAAGCAGTATTTAAAGGGCATAATATGGCGATTGAATTAGATCGTGCAGCAGGTTCGACAATGAAGCCAATCTTTGATTATGGTCCTGCAATTGAATACTTAAAATGGGCTACGTATCATCAAATTGATGATTCTCCATTTAAATATTCAACTGGACAAGAACTTCGAAATGCGGATAGAAGTCATTTAGGTCCAATTACTATGCGTGAAGCGTTAAAAATGTCACGTAACGTTCCAGCAGTTAAAACTGCAAAAGAAGTAGGAGTTAATAAATCAAAGGAATTCTCTGAGAAATTAGGTATTACATTTGATAAAGCGCCAGAAGAATCTACAGCTATTGGTACAAACGAAGTATCACCAACTGAAATGGCGGGTGCTTATGCGACATTTGGTAATGGTGGAAAGTATGCAAAACCGCATTTTGTTAAGAAAGTAGTTTATCCAGACGGCAAGTCACAAAGTTTTGAGCAAAAACCAAAACAAGTTATAGCTGACTCTACAGCATATATGATTACTGATATGCTTCGTTCAGTAGTAACATCAGGTACTGGTACAGCGGCAAATATAAGTTCTTTAGATGTAGCTGGAAAAACAGGTACAACAAACTATGCTTCAAAACAATTAGCTCAATATAACATTCCAGAAAGTGCAACTCGTGATAGTTGGTTTGCAGGTTATACGCCGCAATATACGATGGCAGTATGGACTGGGTATATGAAAGATGGTAAAGACGAGTATATTAGTAGTAAAAATACGAAAATTGCACAGTTGATCTTTAAAGAAATGATGGGTCAGTTTGCTACTGACAAATCACGCTTTAAAATACCAAATAGTGTTGTCGAAGAAGGTAATGAGCTACGTATAAAAGGAGAAAAACGTGATACTTCTCCAAATACGAGCGTACAGGATACAACAGAACAACCTAAACAAGATCAACAGCAAAAAACTGAAGAAGAGAAAAAGCAAGAAGAATTAAAGAAACAAGAAGAGCTTAAAAAACAAGAAGAACAAAAGCAACAAGAGGAACTGAAGAAGCAAGAAGAACAAAAGAAACTAGAAGAGCAAAAGAAACAAGAAGAACAAAAGAAACAAAATGAAGGAAATGGCCAAGGAAATACAACACCTCCAGCAAATAACGGAGGAGGCCAAGGAAATACAACACCTCCAGCAAATAATGGAGGAGGCCAAGGAAATACAACACCTCCAGCAAATAACGGAGGAGGCCAAGGAAATACGACACCTCCAGCAAATAATGGAGGAGGCCAAGGAAATACGACACCTCCAGCAAATAATGGGGGAGGTCAAGGGAATACAACTCCACCAGCGACCACACAACCAGATACTGGCGGGAATGCAGGAGAAGCTCCTGCTAATAATGGGCAATAAGAAGATTTTATAAAAAATTAAAAAGCACTTAAGATTTGTAAAAATTACATTCTTAAGTGCTTTTTTCGTTTAAATTAGAAAGTCAAAATATTCTTTAGCACTTTACTACAGAAATTTACTATAGTAAGCATTTTTAGGGGAGAAGGAATCAATAGTTGTTATGTAAAATCACTAAATAGTTTTCTCCTAGAGAGAGTTTTTTAATTGTTTCCATACTATTAGTTGACGAGTTTTATCAATTTAGCCAAGAATACTCCTTCCTCAAGGAGCGTGAAGGACGTAGCCCAGCGATTAGGTGGGAGATGAATTGGCTTCGAACAAGAGATGACAGGAAGTCATCTTAATTGTTCGACATATGTAAAGTGTTACCGGACAATTTGTCATAATCACTTCACTAACAAACGAATGTATGTTCGGTGTATAATAGACATATATCGAAATGGAGGTGAAACGAAGGATGATCAATAAAGCGTATAAATTTCGTATCTATCCAAATAAAGCACAAG